>JBQGON010000043.1:0-22919 GCA_052087065.1 Vibrio sp.
TTATATCCATTAACACTAGGTACATTCCATCATGCCACAGAATATAGTGAGTCGATATCTCTAAGCTGCGACCATGACTAATCAGCCAGAGTGGTACGAGTAAACGTTAATATGTAGCCTTTAAACTTAGACGTTAAGTAACTTGACGTATCAGGTTGCGACTGAGCATAACTAAACCCGAATTCGAGCATCTTATTTTTAAATTTATTTTTTCTGCCGCGCCCCGGATCCACCAAAATCACTTCACAATGCGCCTTCGCATGATGGTTGATAAAATTAGCAAGCAACTCAATGTGGTAATCTTCATATAATAAGTCACTGCCAATAATGACATCAAACAATCCTAGATGGTCGCTCGGGTTGGCCCAGTCAACTTGCTCATAGGGAATATCGTCCTCTTCATTGAGCATACGATTTCGCTGCAGAAAATGGCCGGATTCTGGATGATAATCCGTGGCGGTAATATCAGAGTGGCGTTTATTGAGCATCAAGCTCGACAGCGCCATACCACAGCCGACCTCTAAAATGCGTTTTTTCTCAGTGTTATAACTGTACATGAAATGAGCAAGGACAATACTGGAAGGCCATACCACACCAAAAATCGGCCAAGATGCCGAGCTAATTCCAAGGGCTTCCGCCACACCTTGGGGATCATAGAATTCTTGGTTATTACGAAGGGTACATAGATGAATGTCCATATCATCGATTTCGAAGGTATGGTAACAAAGACGTAGATTAGACATAAATGGCTCGCTAGAAATAGAAGCCGCTAAGCCAACTATCAAGGATAAATGACAAAACGTAGGAAAGGCAGTAAAAAACCAACTGCACACAGAATATACCCCTCCCCCTTTTAAACAATGCCTTTATTTGAGCTTACTTTGATAATGATCATCCAAACAACAAGTGGTTGGTTGCTCCCTGTGCCTCCTCAAACCCACCGACCCAGCTGCTCACAATACCATCACAATTGGCAAATTCCTGACAAAAACCACTAAAAGCTAAAATAAATATGACATAACTGTTTAATTTTCAATCGCTTGGTATTGTTTTGTTGCAATGAATTGAATATTATCCTGCGCGTCTATTTATCCCGAACTTAGGAAAATAATAATGAAAAAATTATGTCTAATCGGCGCAATTGTGGCGACACTCGTGACAACAGGTTGTTCAACCCGCGTTGCCGACTTCACCATCGCTTCGACAAAAAACGTTAATCTCAATAGTGGAGACTTCATCAAGGGTAAACGCGTCACAGGAACGGATACGCGTGCCATTGTGCTTATTCCTGTCGGTCATCCAAATATCAAAGAAGCCGCAGACGATGCCATTGAAAAAGATCATTGTGCAGTCGCCCTGACCGATGTGACAACCGATTATTCGCACTTCGCACTGCTGTTTGGGTACAGCCGTTTTACCGTTGAAGGGGATTTAGTGATTGATAGAAACCAACCTGGTTGTGAGAACTGGACAAGTAAAAAATAAGGCGTAGTCCTTTATCTAAATACTGGGCATGAAAAAACCATGCCCAGTCACTCACTAACCGTGGCTTTATTGACGATGAATGGCGAACGACGACCATGCTTGATCGGTCGGCATTACTTCCATACGGTTAATGTTAATATGATCCGGCAAGGTCGCCACATAAAACATCGTATTGGCAATATCCTGAGCGGCTAGCGCCCGAGTCCCTTGATACAATGCATCAGACGCGGCTTGATCCCCTTTTGTTCTTACTAGCGTAAATTCCGTTTCCGCGATTCCCGGCGCGATATCTGTCACCCGAACCCCCGTTCCCAATAAATCACACCGCAAGTTATAACTAAATTGCTTCACAAAGGCTTTGGTTGCCCCGTACACATGGCTTCCAGGATACGGCCACGCACCGGCAATTGAACCCACATTAATAATTGATGTGCCATTGCCAACTCGAATCAGTGTCGGTAATAGCGCATGTGTTACATTGACAAGACCTTTGATATTGGTATCAATCATCGTATGCCAGTCGTCTAAATCCACCGCTTGCGATGGCTGAGGTGCCAGAGCTAAACCTGCATTATTGATTAAGCAAGTGACCTCTTTAAACGTATCAGGCAGTGATTCGATAACCGCTGCTACTTGTTCTTTATCACACACATCCATCGCTTGATAATGTACTGGAACGTACTCAGATAACTCTTCAGCAATCGCTTGCAAGCGTTCTTGACGTCGGCCAGTAATCACCAGCGACCAACCTTCTTGAGCAAATTTTGTCGCTGCTGCACGGCCAAACCCCGAGGTCGCGCCAGTAATAAATACGATTTTTGACATCTTTCATTCCTTTTCAACTTGCGAGCATAATTGATGATTATAAACATCACTACTTCCAAAATACTATCGAATTTCACACGGTGAATCATCCCAATCACTTCCCATCTCTCCAGACGCTGGCAAATGGTTCGGCCTTGACCTTATCTGTGATATCACTGATGATGCCAACCATCATCTGATAACATAATGCTGATTTAAGAAAGGGGAAACATACGTTTGGCTAAAAAATATTACGTCGTATGGACAGGGCGTCAAAGTGGGATTTACACGACTTGGGATCAATGTAAACAACAAGTTGATGGTTTTACTGGGGCAAAATTCAAATCGTTCCCGTCTTTAGCAGAAGCAGAAGCGGCATTCGGTGGCAAAGCAGCGACGACGCCTCGCACCGCGGCAACCAAGAAAAAAACCGTAAAAACCAAACCCGCCGCGCTGACTCAACCTCAGATTGAAGCGATGCCTTTTGATATCAAAATTTTCTCTGACGGCGGATGTGAACCAAACCCCGGCCAAGCAGGCACTGGCTTATCCGTTTATCAACATAATCAACTCAGTGAACTGTGGTTTGGTTTGTATCAAGAGTATGGAACCAATAATACCGCTGAGCTACACGGACTACATCATGCTCTATTAATGGCGCAAGAAAAATTGAACCAAGGTCAATCGGTTGCTATTTTCTGCGATTCTAAGTATTCCATTGATTGTATTACCCAATGGGCTCCCGGTTGGGAGAAAAAGGGATGGAAAAAAACCGGCGGAGAGATTAAAAATCTCGACATTATTCAACCCGCTTATCGTTTATACCAAGAATTAGCAACACGTCTTACTATCTGTCATGTCAATGGGCATGTCGATATCGAGGGTAATGAGTTAGCCGATAGAATGTCGATTGTTGCCATTGATACCAAAGAACCCGAATTGGTACGATACCGCAAGCCATATAATATTCCTGAGATTATGGCGTTACGTACTGGGTAAATCATGCGGCTGATGTACTTTAAGGCACTCACGTTGATGTCAGCCTCCCTCTAGTCTAGAGAGTAAATCCTCTTTACTGCTATCGCCCTATGTGGCGATTTAAGTGTCAGCCGGTTAGCCAAGCGAGATGGGTTGGTATTAATACCGATGCAAGAGCCGTCGTTGTTGCAGCGCAGTATTCAGCTACAGGTAATGTCACACAGAAAACCGCCCACTATCGTGCAAGGATTTTTTAAGTTTTCTAAGCCATATGCTCAAGAACGGAAAAACTAGCCAATAGGCAACCTTAGAAAAGGGGCACAGTTTTAACCATGGTGTGGCTCAGCAGGTATGCGCTTATTTCTCACCAGCCCACGCCGAACGTTTTTGCACATTTTGCCAAATTGGCGCAGTTCATCAAACGTCGGAGTAATACCACGATTCATCGCATGTTCCCAATAACTGAGCTCGGTATCGACTAATTCCATCAGTTTTTTCGGGCACCCTTGGCATTCATTATCGGGTCCACACACAAAAGTATCCGCCTGATATAACGGAAATTCGGCTTTTACAGCATCAATGATGTTATGCATCGCCGTTATACGATCTGGCTTATTTGCCATACCTGCTCCAATAGTTATTCACATTCAAGAAAAGATTATAGCGATAACGCTAAGCGATAAAATGCGAGCCTCTTAACACGCCAGAAAAGCTTCTCTCACAACGCAAATAGAATAATGATAAAGAACGCAAAGTGGAGAATAGCCAGTCACCACAATGCATCACTTTTGCTTTTTTCATAGGGTCATTATTCGGGATATTCATAAAACCCTAAATGACGTGATACATTCCGACAGGCCGTATGTAACATATCTACATACTCAGACTTACGTGACTCATCAAAGCGAATCGTAGGGAAAGACATCGACATCGCCGCGACTACCGACCCAAAACGATCATAGATGGGCGTTGCAATACATCGTACTCCATATTCCTGCTCTTGCTTATCCTCAGCAAAATGTTGTTCTCGAACCACTGATAGTTGCTCGAGCAGTTGATCGACATTACTGAGAGTATTTTCAGTATGCGCAATAAACTCTACCGTACTTAACGTAGCACGCACGAATTGCTCTTCATGTTCTGCAAGTAATACCTTACCAATTGCCGTGCTATATAATGGATTACGACGACCAATTCGCGAGTACATGCGTAAACTGTAACTGGAGTCGATTTTATGCACATAGATAATGGCATTGTCATCTAATGTGCCTAAATGCAATGCCTCTCTCGTTTGTTCGTTAATCGATTGCATTTCTTTATGAGCCAACGCCGTCATATCAACATATTCTAACGATTTAGAGCCGAGCTCAAATAATTTCAACGTGAGTGAATATTTGTCTGCTTCACCTTGCTGTGAAACATATCCTAGCGTTTTCATTGTCTGTAAGAATCGATAAGTCGTCGCTTTGGACATCATCAGACGTTTTGACAACTCAGAAACACCAATCTCTTTCTGCTCACCGAGCGCCTGCAATATATTGAAGACTTTTAATACTGACGACACGGCTTCCGGTTGTGTTGACTTTTCCATTACCAATCCTCTTACTTCTGTCTTCTCATTATAACGACTTGATATGTTCACTCCAGTATTTTCAAAAAGCCTTTTCATCAATTCTAAACAGCAGAATACGTTGACCATCATAGAGTTAGATTGCGTGCAGTGACTTTCGCTATATAGATATCGATTGATATCACAAAATATAAACCGACGTTTTAATTTTATTGATTGGCGTTTTCGTTTGTACAATAATACGCCACAAGGACTTAAGGAGACATGCCGTGATTAAGCAGAAAATCGCCATTATTGGTGAATGCATGGTAGAACTACAGCAGGCTGGCGACTTATATAAACCCAGTTTTGGTGGTGATACCCTCAACACCGCCATTTATCTTTCTCGACTTACCTCTCAATATGGTATCGAGACCACCTACTTTACTGGACTCGGGGGTGACCCGTTTAGTAACGCGATGTTAGAGTCATGGCAGCACGAAGGTATTAACACTCAGCATGTCCGTATTTCAAACTCCAAGTTACCCGGTATGTATGCCATTGAAACCGCCGCCGATGGTGAACGACATTTCTATTATTGGCGCAATGATTCAGCCGCCAAGTACTGGCTGCGTGATTGTCAGGTCGACATACTCGCGCAAGAGCTCTCCCAGTTTGATTGGGTATATTTAAGTGGAATTAGTCTGGCCATTTTACCAGAGGATTGTTTCGACACCCTGTATGGCGCCTTAATGTTATGCCGCCAAAATGGTATTCATATTGCCTTTGATAATAACTATCGCCCTCAGCTATGGCCTTCGGCCGCCCAAGCTCGCACAGTCTACAAAAAGGTGATGGCGCTGACGCATTTAGCGTTTCTCACTTTTGATGATGAAATGGCATTATGGGGAGATACTCACGAAGAACAATCGATTACCCGTGCACAAGCCTTTGGGATTAAAGAAATCGTGCTCAAGCACGGCGCAGCCCCCTGCTCAATTATTGATGTAAATGAACGTACTCAAGTTGCCGCAAACTTGATCGAACACGTTATTGATACAACCGCTGCAGGCGATTCTTTTAGTGCCGGTTATCTGGCCAAACGGATCACTGGTGGAACGCCCCAAGCCGCTGCGCACCTTGCCCACCAGCTAGCAGGTAACGTTATTCAACATCGTGGTGCTATCATTGCGCGCGATTTAATGCCTAACATGTAAAGGAAACACGAAATGTGTGAGTTAAATAAAAAACTTAGCGCGATTAAGGTCGTTCCAGTTATCGCGATTCACGATGCCAGCAAAGCCGTTAAATTGGCACAAGTCCTCATGGAAAATGGGCTGCCTTGTGCAGAAATCACGTTTCGAACTGACGCAGCAGTAGACGCGATTTTACGTATACGCGATGCTTACCCAGATATGCTGATTGGTGCAGGCACGGTTTTAACCACAGCACAAGTGGATCAAGCCATTGATGCTGGTGTGGATTTCATTGTTAGCCCTGGTTTCAATCCGAACACCGTTAAATATTGCCAACAACGTGGCATCACTATCATACCGGGAGTTAATAACCCCAGCTTAGTAGAGCAAGCCATGGAACTTGGGCTGACAACATTAAAGTTCTTTCCCGCAGAATCATCAGGCGGGGTCGGCATGCTCAAAGCACTAAGTGCGGTTTATCCGGTTTCTTTCATGCCAACTGGCGGTGTAAAGCCTAGCAATGTAAAGGATTATCTCGCACTACCTAATGTGATGGCATGCGGAGGAACCTGGATGATACCCAATGATCTTATCGATAATGAGCAATGGGATGATCTTGCTGCACTGGTTCAAGAGGTCGCCAATATCATTACATAACCCCCACTAGATTTGTCTGATCATTTACTTTAAGGTTTGAGCAAAACCACTGTAGAGGCACATCAAGATGGAACAATCGTATACAGAATTTAATCGCCACAAAAAGCAGCTCACCGCAGCCTATGAAAAAGCCAGCCCTGACGTCATGGCAGGGTTTAGAAAATTACAGCAAGCGGCGCTCAAAGAAGGCGCATTAGATATTAAACAAAAAGAGCTCATTGCCTTGGGTATTGCGATTGCCGTGCGATGTGATGGTTGCATTGGCGCCCATGTTGCAGGCGCTATCCAGCACGGTGCGACTAAACAAGAACTGGTTGAAGCCATTGATATTGCATTATTAATGGGCGGCGGTCCATCCATTGTGTATGGGTCAGAAGCCTATGCGGCGGTTGAAGAGCTCATTGGCGAAAGTTAGTTAGCGTCTAACATCTTCACAGCGCTGTGGGTCTAGCCCCCATGTTACCTAACCCCATATTGACTATAAAAAAGAGGGATGCTTGGCACCCCTCTTTTTTATCGAAGATCTCTCATAGCAACGTTAGCCCCGCACATCACGTACGTAAACGCGAGTCATCAATTAACCTTACGGTTGAGAGCTTGCTTTATTATTGACTTTATCCATGACACCTAAAGCACCAAATGCCGTAATCACATCGAGATTAGATGTCATGCCACCTTGCCCGCCACCGACATAATTTTTCGGCATTTCCACTTTGAAATCTTTTAGGTTTTGATAGAGCTGCTTAGAAATATCACGATTAATTTCTGCTAAATACACGTCTTTATTGGCGCCTAGCGCGCTGTATTTCGCTCGTAAAACCGCGGCCTCCGCTTTCCCTTTCTCGGTAATCGCTTTCGCTTCAAACTCAGCAGACAACGCGTTGGCTTTTTGAATTTCAAGGTTTGCCGTGGCCACCGCTAGCTCTTTTTCTTTGCTCACTTGAGCCACACGTTTGGTCTTCTCAACGTCGACAATTTCTTTCTCTGCGATCTGACGTGCCACTTCTACTTTTTGCTGCTCAGCAATGATAGCCAACTCTTTCTGACGCTGCGCATCTTGCACTTCTCGTGTGCGTTGAATTTCTTTTTTCAGCTGCTCAGTTTCTGCTTGCGCCTTTGAGGTTTCCTGCTCTTGAATGGCACGAATACGATCGGCGACCAACCTTTTTTTATCCACCAATAATTGGTCAAGCTGTTGCTCTGGCTGCGGATCACCAATCGTTACCTGCGTTACTTGAATCCCATATTGCTGCAATGGATTATTCTGACGTACAGGTTGGCCTGCCTCATCAATGATAGGCACCGTTTTCCAAACCAGTTGCTTAGTCTTTTTCAATTTGTGGGCATCAGCTTGGTTCATACCCACTGGTGCTAAATCCATACCTTCGACTTCGACTTTTTTACGCTCGGTCAGGTAAATACCATCGCGTAATTGATCGCCAAGCTTGGATTTAAACTGATTAAGCCCGCCTTGGAAGAACTCTTCACCCGTGTATTGGGTCGCAGTAATCACAGTGACATTGCGTGCATTTTTAATCAGCAGGGTATTAATTAAGTTGTCATTATTACGAAACTCTCGGTGCAGCTTCTTAATCGCCTCAGGATCATTATTGAGCTTAAAACGAAAAGTTAATGGCACGTTACCAATGTAGGTATCAGCAAACCGCACTTGCACCGGTTTCAAGCGTTGATAAAAGCTTTCCCCTTTGCTATTGCCAAAAGATACCGTCACTACTTGGTTATAGCGTGTGATTTTCGATAAAAATGGCATACGAAAATGGATGCCAGGTTGGGTAAAAACATCCAGCTTACCGGTAATATTGTTTTGATGAATATAAGTATAACCTGCGTCTGTCATCAAAATTGCACTGTTTATTATTAAGCCAATAATAAGTAAAGGTAGAAAATACAATGCTATTTTTAATTTTTTTAGCATTGCTAATTTATTGTCATTCGCCATCTTATATCCAATATTTTATGTTAAGCCACGTTGTTAACGCCGTAATTATTCACAGCGATGATAAAATAGCAAATGACGATAAGGCGAGGTAATTATTGATAATAGGAGATGGAATGTCATGCCAATGGCTTGAGCAAGCAGGACTTAACACGGTGTGTAATGCGCTAGAAAGGCGATAAATAACGAAAAATCAGGCACAAATCCTCCCTTTTACATTTATCAGCTTCGAATGTAGCCATTCCAACTTATCCTGTCTGGCGATGGTTTTATGGCAATCTGGTCACTTAAACACCGATTAATTTGTGGCGATTTTTGGATCAAAATCTCATATTAATATGTCGCTGAGTAAATGCCTTTTCCTTGTTATTCGCGCCATATATTCTTCATTCAATGGATGAGGAATAATGATGTCTAATATAATTTTTAATAAAGAACGCCCTCATTGTCAGTTTTGGCTAGCGACCACTGTGCCACAAATGCTGTATTGCAGACGTTGGGCAGATTATGATCTTGTCGGCATGAAACGTGATGATGACTTACAAACCGATGAAAGTTACAAAGCCGGATTTATTGATTCGTGGGGCATCGATACCCGCGAAGAATGGCATGACATGATCCATCGGCTTTCACTCGGAGAAGTGCATGGCGAGACTTGGCAACCCTTATTTTCACGCCGCGCTTGCTCAACCACCAGTCAATGGCTTGCTTTTATCGAGAATCACGAAGGGAACCCGATTGCACAAGGCGAACTGCGCTATATTGACATCGTCTATCGACACGTCGGCCATATCGGATTCTTGGCTTGGGATTATGTGCGCGGGACGTTCCTCACTCGCGCGGGCTATCAAGTGGGTGTGGTCACAGAAGAGGAATGTGCTTTTCTACTCAACTACTTTGGCCACCTTATTCAACAAAGTTTCTCAAGTTGGAATCAGTATATCGCGAGCTTTATTTTAGGCAGAGCGTATTGGGTTTATAGTTCGGCCGATCAGGAAGAACAAGAACAACAACTCGCGGCACTGCTCAATGACGGATTAGGCAAAACATTCGACGACTATTTTGCCTTGCTGTACAACGACAAAGATGTGCCGATTGACCATGTTGACTGGCAAACCGAATTGCCTTCGTTAGAAGTACCGGAATCACTGCGGCGCGTTCTGGAGCAAATTCAACGCAACCACCAAGCAGCAAATGCGCAAGATTCACAGGAGCAATCATGACCCCTTGGCAGATATTAGACCTAGCGCCCACCAGCGATCTTGCGAGCATAAAAAAGGCCTACAAAACCCAGCTTAAAAAACATCACCCTGAAGACGACCCGGAAGGGTTTCAACGGGTGCGCGCCGCCTATGAAACGATTATTGAAGAGCTAAACCATGAAGATGACGCCGCTATTGCTCCGTTTTCTCCGACAGTAAACGCAGCAGCGCAGCCCATTACGCCAGCCGAACGTCCTGAAGCGGCCGATTCCCTCGCTCCGTGGACTCAATATACGGCGATCATTGATGATCCGACCCAGCGGTTTGTGATAGGCCGCTGGCAAGAATGGAAAGACTCCCTCTTACTGCAACCACTTGATATTCAGCAAGCAGTCGCATCTAAAGTGCGCGGTGACGTGTTAGAAAAGTACTGGTTACCCGGTGACATCGTGCAGATATTTTGGGAAGTGTTTGATTGGCAAGAATTACTCAATAGTAATGATGAGAACTACCATCTTGGGGGATTTTTACAGTCTCGGGCTAAGACAACCTCGCCCCTTCCACTTACCTATCTCGCCTCGTTATCGGCGGCGGAACAGCGAGCCACGCTGTCCTTTATTAACCCGCTCACTAAAGCGCTCAATATCGGGAATATCGCGGCAATTAACTATTGGTTATGGCAACCCACCTGTCTACCGCTAACAAACATCTTAGAATTGCAAACCCTTGTGTTGCAATGTTGCAACAGTTGTCATTGGTATCCGCCCGTCATTCATCAAGAGCTGTTACAGCATTTGCTCACCACGGATATCCTCGCACAATTATCTGCTCACCAGCTCGAAATCGTCGCGCAAACCGCACTGCAAACTAGCGACATAGATGCGATTATGTCAGTCGCATCACACATGATGACAAAGAATCTATTTCGCCAAGCCGCCGATTTATTGTATCAAGCCGCGAGTAAAGCGAATGAGCACGATTATGCGCTGGTGTTGGCCTACTTACAGCAACAGTGGCAACCGTTACCTCTCGCATTCTGGCGCTGTGAACATTGGTTAAACCCAACGCATTACTCACAAGCAAATCGCTCACAACGTTGGCTTTATCAATCTTTATTCAATAACGCTGATGACATTTTTCGCCATAATTTCGACTTTAAAGAAGAAACCGGATTACTCGGCTTCCTTACTCGTACCCTGTGGAACTCAGAACATGGCAGTTTAGTATGGCAAGTGAATTTACTTGACGATCTGGTAGCGTTTCAGGAACAAACCCCGCCCTTTGAGTGCTTGCTGCTACAACTGGTACACCAACATTGCCTGAACTGCATCGAGCAACAAACATGTTTCTCGCCATCACTTCGTGAAAAACTCACCACCTATGAAACCGATGAATTTTTACTCAGTGACGCATTAACCGAAGAAGAAATTGAGTCACTGAGCATTACGCAATGGATGAATTGTCTTGCGCACCACCCACTGATTCCTGATAGCTGGTTGGACGCCTTAGTGCAACATGGCAAACTGTCGACAACCATCATTGATGACCATGAGCGCAGGCGTCACTGGGTTTATGTCATGCTGTTTCAACGCGTCGCTGATCCAACTTTTAGATTTTCTTCTATTTATCAAGACCAGCCTTTCGAAGGCGTATTTCGTTGGTTATTACTGTTTAATAGCTATTACACACCAACAGATGGGATTAGTGGCACCGAACTACTCACACAATTACCGGCATTGCCCGCTAAGCAGCAACACGGCCCTCTTGGTCACTTAGTCGAGTATTTCGGCCATGAGCATCACTATGACCGGCAATGGATAAATGGTTGTGAACCGTTTGGGCAACAACTGCTCTTCCGTTCACTCACCGACCACGCATTAAACTCACTGTGTAAGAACACCAGCTTAGATGACCTTAAAGTGATGGCGCTCGATGGGAATATTGAAAGCTTGGCGGCATTGAGTATTCACTATCGTTATAAGCATCTCTTTGTCTCTACCGCCTACTGGCAGCTTTTCCACACTTATACGTACAATAAACCTCAATTTGACGAGTTTCATCGCCGCACCAGACACATTTTAGGCAATGAGACGAGGAGACAGGAACTCGCTCCCGAGACGCTCAACTATGAGGAGCCGAACGCTTTTATCGTATTTATCGCAGAGGATGACCCCAGTCAACTCCCAACACCTGAAACGATTATTCACAGCACACCTAACAAGCAAGCGCAGAACTTTGCCTATCCCATGAGTTATCTGTTAGCAATCCTGTATCAAGGTTGGCAAGCCTCCGGGTGTGATCTTTATCCACTCGATTACTTTGAGCGCCAACGAAAACAGCACTCAGAAGAAGAGCAGCATGTGATAGATACCGCATTAGTGCACTTAGATCAATTGCACCAAACCGAATTGAATCAGGCCTTAAACCAACCAAAATCGTTGAAAACCTTCAGTATTAGTCAACTCTTCCTGTTTGTTCTAGCCTTTATTGGTGTTTGGTTTTTTCTCTTCGATTACACACTCAGTGATAATGCCGTTAAAACAACCGCACTATGGTGTTTTGAAGCCACGTTTGTCACGATAGCGCAATTAGGACTGACCCTGAGGGTATTGCAGGTGGTACCGAACCAAAGGAAACGCAAAACTTACATTGGGACCGTGTGGTTACTCTATCTTCTCGCCATGACATTCAATAGCTTTTGGTTAGCGGTGGCCACCTGTGTAATTCATCTCACCCGCATATTATGCTCAAAAGTGGTATTTAGCCGTGGGCGCTGGTTAAAAAGCGTGGCGAAAAATAAACACGTTGATATTGCGGCAGTGTTAAGTCGAAAAACACAATAGTCACAGCCATAACCTAACGCGCATTAAAATAGGAGAGCTAAGCTCTCCTATTATTTATTTTCGGGCACAAACGGGAGGTTAAAACGCAGTAAAGCGTTCCAATTGCGTTTCAAGCTCTTTACGCGCTTGGCGGATCACTTGCTCATCTTGGCTGTCTAACGCCTGTGAAAAATACGCAATCAGCTCTCCCACATAGTCACGTTCCTTACCCAACAACTCTTCATACAAACGGTTGAGCTTTTCTTCTAACGTAATATTAGGTAACTGCTCTCTCGGATGTACTTTAAGCTTTTCCAATCGCTGTCGGCTTTGCTCCTGCTGCTCCTGTGTCATACCAATCGGAGAGCGATCGATAACTTTCTGGGTGCGCTTTTGTGTCGACACCACCGTTACATCAATTTCAAGCAGGCCATTAATATCGTAGCTAAAACGCACATCAATCGCCTCCTGCCCACCCGGTCCTTTCGGCACAGCAATGTCTAGCGTATCAATCGCAATGTTTTCACGGGCCCAATAACGTTCGCCTTGATAAATAGAGACATTCACTTTTTCTTGGTCATCATGCGTGGTGCAATAGCGCTCAACACGTGACGTGGGGATAACGGTGTTACGCTCGATGATGGGGCTAAATACCCCAGATTGTTCACCACGGAGAATCGCTATTCCTAATGAAAATGGACAAACATCGGTAAGAATAAGCTCTTCCACCGCCTCGTCTCGCAGTCGGCATGCAGCTTGGGTTGCTGCGCCCATCGCGACAACCAGATCCGGGTCCAATTGATGGCTACCAAAGCGTCCTAACAAACGGTTGGCAAGCTGCTGTACATGACGTAAACGCGTCGCACCGCCCACAAAAATCAATTCATCAATATCCGACATCGTCATCTTAGCATCGTTTAATGCCCTTTTAAGCGGCAAAGCTAAGCGCGTTAACACTTCCTGCCAAACATGATCCAACTGCTTACTACTCAGAGACAATGTGTGATTATAGGGAGAGGGAAGATCGACAGTCACTGTATCGCCACTCTGTTTTTTCGCCCTCTCACATGCACTGACTAATTTCGCCATATCATTGACATCAAGCTTATCTACAGACAACTCCAATTCAGAGGCAACATATTTCACCAGTGCGTCAGTAAAATCTTCGCCCCCTAGCCGATTATCCCCAGTGGAAGACCGAACTTCCACAAAGCTGTCTTGATATTCCACGACTGTCACATCGAAAGTGCCGCCACCGAGATCAAACACTAAAAAGCGACGCTCTTGATCCTGTTTTAAACTGTACGCTAAACAAGCTGCTGTCGGCTCATTGATTAAACGTACCACGTTTAAATCCGCTAAGAGGCCCGCTTGGTACACTTGTTTGCGCTGCTGATCGCTAAAGTAAGCCGGGACGGAGATCACCACATCAGCAATCGCACAATCTAAGTACGCTTCTGCATCCGCCTTGAGCGATTTAAGTATTAATGCGCTTAATTCCGTCGGTGTATAGCTCTGAGCCCCCAAATGAAATTGCTTTTCAGAGCCCATAAATCGTTTGAAAGCCGCCACGGTTTCAGTCGGCTTAGTCACTAACCTTGAACGAGCCGCCTCTCCAACTAATACCTTGTCGTCCTCATCAATACTCACCACCGAGGGCGTTAAATGCTGACCTAAAGCATTGGGAATCAACTCGGCCACTCCATTGCGCCAAACCGCAATCGCACTATTGGTGGTCCCTAAATCAATCCCAATAGCTAACGGTAAATCACTCTCCATAACCTAACCTAACGATGTCTTTATAATTTATAGTCAGAAAAATTAACTGACTACACGCTAATCAGCAACTATTACGGACAGAAATATTCCATTCTTTGGGTGAAGTATTAAAAACACGTGGATTAAGTGATGAAAGCCGGACGGCATCCGGCTTTATATCAAACAATTATAGATTTTCACCTTTGACGAGAGGCTCTTCACGCAACTCTGTTTTTTGTTGGCCTTGAATCGATTTCACCGTGTTAACTTGCTCGGCCACGGCGCGTTTTCCATCCAAAATTTGGTAGGTCAAATGAAAGTCTTTTTTCTGATGAGCGCCAATCGTTGGCACTAAATCGAGATCGCGCTGATAACTACGGTTATACGAGAAGCTTGTGCCAGGTTCGATGCCGGTTACATAGCCTTGCCCAATCGTGTCCGTATTTTTCCACAAGCCTAAAACGGGCAGTTCATGAACATTGTAATGAATCGCCATCCCTTTCGTCGCTTTGCGGTTATGCAAAACAGCCAGCGTGTTGCCTTTTTTATTCGCATAAGGATAAATGTTATACACCATTTCATCGAAACCACGCGTTGGTCCTAGGTAGGTTTGCCAATCCTGTAAACCTTTTTTTGCATAGTCATTAAAGGGAGAAATTTGTTTCACTGGCGCTTCTATTTTTGCCCCAGATTCAAGTAACGGCTGAGCAAAGTTACTGTGGTAAATCACTTGATATTCGTGAGGATAGTCCCCTTTATTGGTCAACTGATCATGGATTTTAAACTCTTTTTTACCGGGAATAACACTTAGCTCTGTCCACGTTTGGAAATTCACTTTTTTAAACAATTGCTCTAAAAGTTCGCCCTTAATATGAATGGCATGAGGCGCTTTTTCATCGACTGTCACGATCACCTGAGAGGCAGGGGTATAGTCCGCGCGGCCATGCAACGTCAGCATGACGCCTTTGTCCTCACCTGGGTGGCCTGTCCACTCGAAACCACAGCGGACCATCATTTCATTGAAGCCTTCTAACCAGCCAAGTCCATTGCGATCTTCTAAGTTAATAAATTTCGGGTTGACATGTTGCTGTACCGGCGATTTCCAACCTAAGGTAATATCGCCACTTTTCACTTGATAGATATCCATGCCACGCGTCGGAATCAAGGTGATCGTCATCACCCCATTATCAATGGTCAAAACTTTGACCCCATCCTGCTTGCCGCCATGTAATACCGTTTGTTCAATCTTAAATGGCTGGGCGCCGCCAACATCCTTGTTGGTCAGTACCCAGTGATCTTGATTGGTAATATCATATTGGGCCGCCAGCGTCGATGTGCTTGCGAGCGCAAAAAGCAAACCAGAGGTAACAACGGAAAATGTCTTCATAAAGGGCTCCAAGTATTTTCAAAATCAAAAGCTGAATCGATTCAGCAATCAGCTACAATTCAACGCCATTGCGTTTGTTCATACCCTATTGATTTCAGAGGGATTAAAACTTGAAGTGAGTCACCAAATCACCCTAGATAAAAACCATTACCTCACTATCAGATTTAAGTCACATTTAATGAACATAAGGATGTGACTTACATCATAGATGGGTTCAATGCATTCAAAGAACAACGATTGATTGTCAAATTTATAATTAACAAAAATATAAATAAGACAGAAAAAATAAGATTAATAGAAAATTTAAATATTGTTTTTTATTTTCATAACGGTAAGAAATAAATATTTTTTACCGTATGCATCCCTATTTATTTTTTAATAAAAAATAAATATAAATTATTCGTGGCTAAGCAATCTCTATTTGGTAACAAAAGGTGTCAGCCGAGCCGTGAGAAATACGATACTCCAATGGGGTTTTGTCATAACCGTAAGCTACTCGCTCGATAACAGCGACTGGACTATGTTCTGGTGTTGCTAATGCCTGAGCGGTAGATTCATTCGCTAATTTAATGGTTAAGGTTTCTTTTGCAGAAGCTATCAGTTGACCACATTTCTGCTCATAAAATGGATACAGTAAGTTGCCAAACTCAGATAATTCCACGCTGAGAAGCTCACCAAACCGCGACTCAGGTAACCATATCTCTTCCGTTAATACGACACGCTCTTCCTGTATCCTCAAGCGTTCAAGGCAAATCGTCTTTTCATTCATTTCTATTTTTAGAGCGTCTGCCACCTGCTGTGTCGGGGCTTGTACGTATCTGGACAACAGCCGACTATCCGGTATAACAAAGCGTCCATCGAGTGATGTTTGACGGAAAAAGCGAAATAAAGACGCATTAAAGTCAGGACGTTTGACAAATGTTCCACGCCCCTGACTTCGATAAAGCAAACCATCATTGACAAGCGTGTCGACCGCTTTACGAATCGTGCCCGTCGCTACTTTATAACGTTTTGTCAGTTCATTTTCAGTTGGGATTGCGACATCTGGCAACCAAACACCGGAACTAATATTATTAAGTAATTCATCTCTTACCTGTTGATAAAGCGGTAAACGATGATCTAATTCGTCCTTAAATAACGTCATTTTTTCTCTCATCTGTAAAACGTCACATTTTAAACCGTACGCAAAGAAGCGTCCACGATTCTTGACTAAATATCTATATAAACATATATTCACAAATTGATATATTCATATATATGAATTCAGCCAAATAAAAATTCTTACACTAAATAAATTTAATCATGCACATGGAAAGGCTTTTCAATGATTTATGATTCTAATCCACGAGTACAAAGCGTCGATACACACGCACATATATTTAGGACTGATTTGCCAATGGCTGCAGACCGCCGATACGCGCCAGACTACAACGCACTGCCCGAGACATTTTTGGACCAGTTAGATACACACCATATTTCCCACGGCGTATTAGTTCAACCTAGCTTTTTAGGAACAGATAACAGCTATATGGTCGCTGCGCTGCGTCAATTTCCCAATCGGCTCAAAGGCATTGCAGTTGTCGAACCAAGCATTAGTGATACGGAACTAGATGAATTGGATGCCGCAGGCGTAGTTGGCATTCGCTTGAATATCATCAAAAAACCGCTTGAAGACTACAGCTCGGATTTGTGGCAAACGTTCTTGGCAAAATTAGCGCAACGTCATTGGATCGTCGAAATCCAACGAGAATTGGATGATCTAGCTTGCTTTTTACCAGCGATATTAGACTCTGGAGTGTCGGTTGTTGTTGACCATTTTGGCCGCACGTTACAAGGAATTCAGCCATCCAACCCTGCCCATAAAAACTTTTTAGACCTATTAAACAGCGGCGCACGTGTATGGACAAAAATCTCAGCAGCTTATCGTTGCAATGCCAATCTCGAAGATGCCCAAGAAATGCTGGATACGTTACGTTCGGCCTATGGCCATTCAGATTGTTTATTATGGGGAAGCGATTGGCCGAATACTCAGTATGAGTCACAAACGGATTACACCGAACAGTACCACTTTATGCAGGCTCTACTTCCCAATATGGATGAACGCAATAAAGTGTTAGTGACTAATCCAAGCCAGCTTTTTCAATTTTCACACGCGCAAAAATAACCGTCTAAGAGAGCCATTCATATGAGTTTACTAGTTGTTGGAGCAATCCTACTATCGATTATCCTTGGGTATAAAACGCGCATTAATATCGGTCTTTTCGCCATTGCCTTTGCCTACTTAATCGGTTGCTTTGCACTTGGGCTGAGTCCAAAAGAAGTCATTAAGATGTGGCCTCTTAAGATATTCTTCATTATTTTTTCGGTCTCTTTATTCTATAGCTTTGCCATTATTAACGGCACGTTAGAAAAACTCGCAGAGCACTTAATGTATCGCTGCCGTCGTTTTCCTCACTTGTTGCCTTATGCCATTTATCTAACGACAACGATTATTTCCGCGCTCGGGGCTGGTTACTACACAGTTTTGGCTTTCATGGCTCCGATTACATTACTGCTTTGCCAGCGAACGGGTATGAGTATGGTCATCGGCTCAATGTCAGTAGGATATAGCGCGTTAACTGGTGCCAACTTCATGTCCAGCCAAAGCGGCATCATCTTCCGCAGTATCATGGCAAATGCGGGAGTGTCTGAAAACCAGGCCTTCATCAACTCTACCGGTATTTTCCTCAGTACGGCCATCATTCCGGTGATTGTTATTACGGCATTGGTGTTCTTCACTAAACACCGCAGTACACTGGCAGAAAAAAGCTTCCAAGTGGAACGTCCAGCACCGTTCAATAGACAGCAACACCAAACGTTAATTCTGACGTTGATTATGATGGGACTTGTCTTGCTTGCGCCTATATCGGCGATCCTGTTCCCTGACAATGAAACCGTGGCTTTCATTAATTCCAAAATGAATATTGGGTTAATCGCAAGTGTATTCTCAGTGATTGCACTGTTAATGAAACTTGGTGACGAACGGAAAGCAATTGCTTCTCTCCCATGGCCAACGCTAATCATGATTTGCGGTGTCGGCATGCTGATCTCGGTAGCAATCAAAGCTGGCACAATCAATATTTTGGCGTCATGGATTGGGACCTCCATTCCGACATACCTCGTGCCGGTCGCCTTCGGTATCGTCGCCGCCTTTATGTCGTTGTTCGCCAGTACTCTGGGCGTGGTGACTCCCGCTCTCTTCCCTATCGTTCCTTCCATCGCTAATAACCTATCACTCGATCCGATGATGCTATTTATCTGTATTGTCGTCGGGGCACAAGCAACGGCGATTTCGCCCTTCTCTTCAGGCGGCAGCTTGATCTTGGGTGCTTGTCCGACAGAAGAAAGCAGAACGAAATTATTCCCTCAATTACTATTCCGTGCCGCTCCATTAGGGTTTGTTGCTGCACTACTCTTTAATTTACTAATAACCTTCGTGTTTTAAAACACATTAAACCTTTGAGGCATATACATTTAATGCCTCTTTATTTGGAGATGAAAATGAGCCTTTCACTACGCACGAGAATTCTCAGTGTCAGTATTATCGCTGTCGTTATAACGGCAGCCTACTTGGTCACAGAAACAACTCTATCCTTGACTAAACAACTACGTCATTCCTTGTTGCAAGATACTCAGAACTTATCACGCGCCTATGGGGAAAACACTGATGATTGGCTTCATAGCCGTAAAGTCATTGTCGACTCATTGTCGCGGACATTAGAGCAGACGCCAGAACAATCGCCTTACATCGCAATTAAACAAGCCTACAATAGTGGTCAATTCGCTTTAACCTATTACGGTAATAGTAATGGCAAGATGTATCGCCAAGATCCTTCATTAGATGCACAACGACCAGACTACGATCCACGTAAAAAAAGTTGGTATCAAGAGGCGATGAGCCTTGGCAAGCCAGGCATGCTAGGACCAAATATAAGCTCGAGCACACAAGAGTTAGTGATTGTTTTAACCCATCCAGTAATGAAAGATGGCCGGACATTTGGTGTTATTGGGGCCAACTTAAGTTTGAATCAGCTATCACAGAAAGTGGCTCAACTTAAGATTCCAGGTTCTGGCTCTGCCATGATGGTCACATCCGACAATAAAATTATTGCGGATAAAGACAAAAATATGATCATGAAAAAAGCGGGATCCATTTCTCCTATTTTTGCACAACAAGCGCTAGAAAAACTCGCCCATGAACATCGACTCGCTGAATTAAACCTAAATGGAAATGAGGTGTTTGCCTATGCGCACCAGATTCCTAATACCGATTGGACGTTAGTTTTTACCATGGATAAAAACGAACTAATGGCACCGGTGTATGAAGTACTAACTCGTCAAATTATCATCGCCTTAATACTATTAGCCGTGTTTAGTGTCTTCCTATATTGGTTGTTTAAAGTGCTATTTGGCGACCTAGTTCGCGTATCCAACGCACTACAAGAGATTTCTAAAGGGAAAGGCGACTTGCGTGCGCGTATCGAAGTCAAACGCCATGACGAGATTGGTATATTGGCACAAGGTTTTAATGACTTCGTGAGCCACATGCATGGTGTGGTTGAGCGACTCAAGGCACTCTCTACCGATGTGGCAAATGAAGCACAACAGGTTTCCCACTCTTCTACACAAACGGCGTCTCGCGTTGCGACTCAGCAACAAGAAATCGACATGGTGGCATCGGCTGTTACCGAAATGGCGGCAGCAACACATGAGATCGCAGGCAATGCCGAACAAACAGCGAAAGCCTCCGCTCACTCTGTCGAACTGGGCAAAAAAGGCAGCTTACAAGTGCAGCAAAGCCGTAATTCAACACATGAGTTGGCGAATGAAGTCAGTATGGCCGCTGAACAGATCTCTGCCTTAGATCACCATGCGCAACAGATTTCTGGTATTTTATCGACCATAACTGGTATTTCACAGCAAACTAACTTGCTGGCACTGAACGCCGCCATTGAAGCAGCTCGTGCCGGGGAGCATGGTCGCGGCTTTGCGGTTGTCGCTGATGAAGTGCGTACGTTGTCGCAACGCACTCACTCTTCGACGGAAGAAATTCAAAAAACAATTGAGTTACTGCAAGAACAAACTTCAAAATCTATCATTTCTATGCAAAATAGCAGCGAAAAAGCGCAAACTAGCGTAGAAGATGCAGACGCAGCTGCTGCAAGCTTAGAAGAAATTTCAACCGCTATTATCAGTATTTCCGATAGAGCTCGACAAATTGCAACAGCCGCAGAAGAACAAACCGCTGTGACCCATGAAATCAGTAAAAACAGCGAAGCAATTCGCCAAGTGGCAACCGACCTTGCCAATCAGAGCCAGGTAGGGGTGGAACAATCTGAACGTCTAAATCATCTCGCGCAACAAGTTGATGATGAAGTCGGTCAATTCCGAATATAACTATCACTCAGTTAAAATATAATTACCGCTCAGTTAAAAAGCCCCATAAGCGAAGCTTTGGGGCTTTTTTATTCAGGAGCTTCACATATCAACATGACCGGCATTCACCTCTTAAGCAAACATCATTTCCCAAAAGACACCGAAACCGAGACAATCTAAGGTGCTAGAACGCTATATTTAACGTATAACCAGTAGACACGACTTTTGAGTAAGGATAACGATGAACAAAATTCTCTTAGGAATATTCGCGGTGATAATCGCAGGTGTAGGTATTAGTCTATCTCTTCCCAAGCTCGAACCAACTCGCACAGCAAGCGGTTCAGCGACCATAACATTTGATCAAAAATCAGAATCAAATCCTATCCCGATTGTCGATTTTTATTTGAAAACCCCATTGCCAGAAAAGGCTATATTTACTTTACAATTAGGAATGTACCCGCAACGGAGCCAAGCACAAACCTTCGCCGAAACCTTGCCAGCGGGACACCATTACCTCATTGTCAAAATCACGGCTAACCAGCAATTTTGGTATCTAGTATTACAAGGCCGCTACCCTTCACAACAAAAAACCGCATTGGCACAACAAGCTTTGCAAGCCGATAAAATTTCGACTAGTTTAAGGTTACTTCCCAAGCAACTGCAAAAATAATAGGGTACGGTTATATGAGTATGAATTACTTACTATCGTTACTCACCAATCTTTCACTTTCCTTATAGGGCTCTCTATTTTATCCCATAACCGAACATTCTTAGTCGACCGTCTGTTTTCATTTCTTCATTGCTCGTGACAATGCGACTACAATCGAATTCGGCTCTTGCTCAACGATTTTTAGCGGCGTATTTGCGACAGCCTTTCCCAGCGCTGCCCGAATAGACATACGGCCTTTAACCGGATTGACAGCAATGGCGGCTGTTTGTGATAAATCGGTGTGAATAAAGCAGCCAGTAGCATGCGCTAACTGTTGGGCGGTCTCGTCAAAGCGAGAGGAAGGCAAGTTATATTGAGCCACTCGGTCACAGGCTCCAGATACATTAGGCGCCTGTGTATCAGAGGTCGAATTAGACACAGCACACCCTGACAACAGCGCGGAAACCACACACCCTAACCATACATTACGCATTTTTATGTCCTCTTTCTCGCTCGAACAAACAGCGTTCGCTGCCTGTATATTCACTTAGTTTGAGCAAATAACGTATCACACCGAGTGATGATACCCTGTCATGAAATTGTCCAATCATGGCTTCCTAGCAACTGACCACTGAGCCAATTGAAGTGTATTGGCTTATAATAGGCGTAATCATCCCCTAAAATAGCGGCATACCATTTTGGAGTTCTTCAGCATACACTGAGCTAATCAGGGAGAACTCGCTATGAAAAAATCAAGCTATACCGAAACACAGATCGTGAAGAATTTTGAAAGAAGTCGAAGGTGGTCGCCTTATCAAGGAAGTTTGCCGAGCTGAGCTTAGAGCACCGAATTCTCAAAGATATCATCGAAAGAAAGCTGTAAATCCAGCGATAAGGCGTTAACTGGTTGACTATGTACGTCAGGTACACAAAGTCAGTTTGCGTTTTGCATGTCGCGCCGTTGGCATCAGTGATTCGGTTTATCGATATCAGCATCAGCCTAAAGCGAACGATGACCAAGAAGTGATAAGTGCATTACAACAAGCCGTTGAGCGCTGTC
>JBQGON010000044.1:0-22474 GCA_052087065.1 Vibrio sp.
CAACTAAAGACGATTCAGCACGCTCTGATCCCGCTGCGACGCTGGATTTAGGGTGATTCTGTGTCGCTTTGACAAGGTTCGCCCCATACGCCCAGCCGCACCAGCAATTGCAATTCTTACCATTGCCGAATTCTCCATGTTAGATCACCCTATAGGGGTGACTTTATTTTTCTGTTCCACAATGTTGCTTACGTTAGCAACTATCTTTTTACCTGGCTAGTACTTAACTGTACTCTTTAACTATCTTCTCTAAGATTGGCACATTGGCTTCTGGAAAACGGTATTGTGGTAGATCAGCAACCGCAACCCAGCCTCCGGTTTGCCCTTCTTTGCCAAATGGCTGGCCAGAAAACTCCGTCACCGTCATAAAATCAAATACTAATGATTTATCGGGATAATCAAACGCAAGATGTTGGTAAACCGCTTGAGCGGTTACTGTGATACCAATTTCTTCGAATAACTCACGAGACATCGCTTGTTCAATAGTTTCTCCCGCTTCAACCTTGCCACCAGGAAACTCCCAATAGCCGCCCTTATGGCGATCGTCAGGACGTTTGGTAATATAAACCTTACGACACTCACCATCAAAAATAATGCCTGCGACAATGTGGGTTCGTTTCATTGCATGCTCCTATCAAATACCTAGACGAATAAAAAAAGCTCAAAAAAAGAGTCGCCTAAGCGACTCTTTTTAACTCTCAATGATTAATTAATTTGACCATGACAGTGTTTGTATTTTTTCCCGCTGCCGCATGGACATGGCTCATTACGACCCACTTTCGGCATATCACGCGTCACTGGTTGTCCGGACTCAGATTGCTCGTCATCCATAGCACCACTATGCTCTTGAATACGACGCGATGCTTCTTCGGCTTGAGCAATGCGCTGAGCTTCCATTCGTTCCACTTCTTCTTCTTCCTGGACACGAACTTTAGACAACACCATGATCACATCGGATTTCAAGGC
The DNA here is from genome assembly GCA_052087065.1 of Vibrio sp. Lineage (GTDB taxonomy): Bacteria > Pseudomonadota > Gammaproteobacteria > Enterobacterales > Vibrionaceae > Vibrio. Next base: position 967 of record JBQGON010000044.1, read on the forward strand.
TTCTAATAGGCCTTGGAATAGCTCAAATGATTCACGTTTGTACTCTTGCTTAGGATCTTTTTGTGCATAACCGCGTAAGTGAATACCTTGACGTAAATGATCCATTGCCGCCAAATGTTCCTTCCATAGAGTATCCAAGGTTTGCAACATGACAGAAGTTTCAAAATTACGCATCACTTCTTCGCCAACCGAGGCTTCTTTTTCGCGGTAAACCTCGACAGCTTTATGAATGACACGCTCACGCAACGTTTCTTCATGCAGTGATTCATCATCATCCAGCCATTGCTGAATAGGTAACTCTAAATCAAAGTCATACTTCAAGCGTTCTTGCAGACCCGCGATATCCCACATATCTTCGAGGCTTTGCGGTGGAATATACTGATCAATGACGGCATGCAGAACATCTTCACGGTTCTGATCCAACATACCTTTAACGTCTTCAGATCCAGCCAGCAAACCATCACGCAACTCATACACAACTTTACGTTGGTCATTCGCAACATCATCGTATTCAAGCAACTGCTTACGGACATCAAAGTTACGTCCTTCCACTTTACGCTGCGCTTTCTCAATCGAACGAGACAGCATTTTACTTTCAATGGCTTCCCCTTCTTCCATGCCGCCTTGAATCAAGTTCGCCATACGATCAGAGGTGAAAATACGCAGTAGCCCATCTTCCATTGATAAGTAGAAACGTGTTGAGCCAGGATCCCCCTGACGACCAGAACGACCACGCAACTGATTATCGATACGGCGTGATTCGTGACGTTCAGTACCAATAATATGTAAGCCGCCAGCTTGAATGACCGCATCATGCAACTCTTGCCACTCAGCTTTGACTTGGTCAATTTGTTCTTGGCTTGGATTGTCCATCATATCGACTTTCATTTGCCAACTGCCACCAAGTACGATATCGGTACCACGGCCTGCCATGTTGGTGGCAATAGTCACCGACCCTGGTTTACCCGCTTCAGCAACGATTTCCGCTTCTTTCTCGTGGAATTTCGCATTCAATACCGCGTGCTTAATATCGGCTTGTTTTAACGCGTTCGAGAGTAGCTCAGACTTCTCAATTGAAACCGTACCAACCAATACTGGTTGTCCGCGTTCAACACACACTTGGATATCTTTAATAATTGCAGCAAATTTCTCGGCTTCAGTACGATAAACCGCATCCGCGAAATCGTTACGACGGGTAGGACGGTTAGTTGGAATAACCACCGTTTCCAATCCGTAGATTTGTTGGAACTCAAAAGCTTCTGTATCCGCTGTCCCTGTCATACCAGAGAGTTTTTCATAAAGACGGAAATAGTTTTGGAACGTAATCGATGCCAAGGTTTGGTTTTCGTTCTGAATTTCCACCCCTTCTTTGGCTTCGACTGCTTGGTGCAAGCCATCCGACCAACGACGACCTTCCATCGTACGTCCAGTATGCTCATCAACAATAACCACTTCGCCTTTTTCATTCACGATGTAGTCAACATCACGTTCAAATAAGATGTGAGCACGCAAACCGGCATGAACATGATGCAACAAGCTAATATTCGTTGGTGAATAAAGGGTGTCGCCTTCTTCCATTAAACCGTGCTTAATTAACAATTCTTCGACAAACTCTTGGCCTGTCTCAGTTAGGTAAACTTGCTTAGCTTTCTCATCCAGCGTGTAGTGTCCATCACCACGGTACTCTTCTGAATCTTCTTTATCTTGCTTTTGCAAACTAGGAATCAGTTTATCAATGCGGGTATATAATTCAGAACTGTCTTCTGCAGGACCAGAAATAATAAGAGGGGTACGCGCTTCATCGATTAAGATAGAGTCCACTTCATCGACAATGGCAAAGAAGCGTCCACCTTGAACACGGTCTTCTTCACGAAATGCCATGTTGTCTCGCAGATAATCAAAACCAAATTCATTGTTGGTTCCGTATAAAATATCCGCTTGATACGCTTCTTTTTTGGCATGGGGAGGCATGTTGGGAACATTGACGCCAACGGTCATGCCTAAAAACTCAAATAGATGACGGTTTGTTTCGGCATCGCGCTTAGCGAGGTAGTCATTGACCGTAACAATGTGTACGCCTTTCTGTGGCAAGGCATTAAGGTAAGCGGCGAGAGTAGCCGTTAATGTTTTACCTTCACCGGTACGCATTTCAGCAATTTCGCCTGAGTTAAGTACCATACCACCAATCAACTGCACGTCGAAGTGGCGCATACCGTATAAACGTTTTGATGCTTCTCTTACGGTCGAGAAAGCTTCTGGCAACAGCGCATCCAATGTTTCGCCTTGATCAAGACGTTGACGAAATTCAGCGGTTTTCGCTTTGAGTTCTTCATCCGATAGCGCTTCGAAAGCGGGTTCGTAATTATTAATTTCGTTAACAATCTTTCTCAAGCGGCGCAATGTGCGATCATTACGACTGCCAATTACCTTTGTCAGTAGCTTAGTTATCATCTTGTGTGGATCTCTCTGTACTTAGGTCGTCATCGATCGACTTATTAATGCCTGTGTCTTTACTCATCTGTTCAACTAAGAATACTGAAGATAAGTCTTATCTATCATTACATGGTGATGATAATGTTCATTTTCAAGGCATTTAGGGGAGTTAATACTCCTCTAGTTTAAGGAATTTTTTTCCTCGCGACCAATAGTAATAAGGTTTCTGCGAATATAACTTATCATTTTGTGCGTCTAACCTAAGGTTTTTAACCGAGTTTATCAATAGTTAGTCCGAGGTTATTGAAATAAACCTCAGATAATAGGTCTTGGGTATCGATATCGCGTAAAAAACCATCACCACCACTGGCAATCAATGCCCTGCGAGTATGGCTTCCTTTATGATGAAATATGACTACAATAAAGCATCATTATCTTAAGACTCATGATGCCAATATATGACACAATGTCATCAGTATTGATGCTAAAGGAAGCTAAATGAGAGATCATCGTCCAACTGCGACTACCGAGTTAATCGATAGCTCACTCTTAAAACGCTTACAAGAGCACGCGAGTGAAATTATCGCGATCAATAAGATCATTAAGTCTTTAGTGCCGGCGAGCGCGGTTGATCATGTGCGAGCCGCGAATGTACGTAATGGCCAGTTGGTGATCGAAACAGCCAGCGCGGCATTAAAGATGAGGCTCGATCGTGATCGTCTAAATATTCTCAATCAATTGCGTAGTCAAGGTTTTGCCAAACTGATCTCAGTCGATGTGCGGATCAACCCCGAGATCTATCGTAATCCTAGCGCGGCAATGAGTAACCATGTGCAAGAGGCAAAAGCTCGCCCGCCGATTTCTGAGGAAGCAGCAAACTATCTCCTAGCAGTAGCAGAAAGTGCGCCGCCAAAATTACAAGCTCGTTTACAACGTTTAGCCACCTTGACGAAAAGCCCGAATAAACACGACTAATCTCAGCTCTGCACTTTTCTATAGGCATAAAAAAAACCAGACTAAGTCTGGTTTTTTAAAATCATTTCGTCATGCGATACTGTTATGCAATAACCATGTTTGGCTCAACATACATCAACGGAGAACCCGCTTCTTCTTCGTATGTTGACCATTCCCACGCTTCTTGATTTGCCAATAACGCGCGAAGAACTTGGTTGTTCAATCCGTGTCCAGATTTAAATGCGCGGAATTCGCCAACAATCGAGTGACCACACATGTACAGATCACCAATGGCATCCAACATTTTATGAGTCACAAATTCATTACTAAAGCGTAAACCATCTTCGTTCAAGATACGGTAATCATCAAGCACAATAGCACAGTCGAAACTGCCGCCTAAACATAAGTTTTGAGATTGTAAGTACTCAATATCACGCATAAAACCGAAAGTACGTGCTCGAGAAATCTCTTTAACAAAGCCTTGTGTTGAGAAATCGAAGACCAAATGTTGTCCATCACCATCAATGGCGGGATGATCAAATTCAATTTCGAAATCCATTTTGAAACCGTTGTGGGGACGTAATTCAGCCCACTTATCACCGTCTTCAACTCGAATCGTTTTTTTCACACGAATGAAGCGCTTAGAAACGTTCAACTCTTCAATACCAGCTTGTTGAAGCAAGTAAACAAAAGGACTCGCGCTTCCATCCATGATTGGGATTTCTGGAGCATCGACTTCAATGACAATGTTGTCGATTCCCATACCAGCTAATGCAGCGCTTAAATGTTCAACGGTGGAGATGCGAATCCCCTGATCGTTAACAAGTGCACTACATAACATTGTATCGCGAACCGCTTCAGGATCGACCGGAAAATCAACCGGTGGATTCAAATCAGTGCGGCGATATACAATCCCAGTATTTGCAGCAGCAGGGCGAAGAGTAAGCGTGACTTTACGACCGGAGTGTAATCCTACACCAGTTGTTTTCACTATTTCTTTCAGAGTACGTTGTCTGATCATCTACTTGCCTCAAATAATTGCCACAATACTTGGCCCTAAAGCCAAGCAGAGCGCTATCCTACCAGAATTTTGAACAGTGTCAAATTGTGGCGAAACTTTAATCAGCCTGACGGCGTAGGAAAGCAGGAATATCTAAATAACCGCTTTCTTTCTCTGGCTTAGGAGCAGTGTTCTGATTACCAGAGGACACATTATTCGACGACGGTTTTGAAGACGTTGCCGGCTGTGGTGTCTCTGTTTTCTCTTGCACAGGTTGTGCCACTTTTTCTTCAACACGTGCCGCTGGTTGTTGCGTTTGTACTGGATGTGTTGGAGTGGTGACTTTTGCTTTGCCGCCTGCGACCAAAGTAATATCAGGACGTTTTTCACTTCCGATACCTGTCGCGACCACTGTTACACGAATTTCATCTTGCATATCAGGGTCTAGAGAAGTACCAATAACGACCGTTGCATTATCAGACGCAAACGCTTTAACAGTATTACCCACGGTTTCGAATTCATCCAAACGCATGTCGAGGCCAGCGGTAATATTCACTAGCACTCCACGAGCACCAGCCAGATCGATATCTTCAAGAAGTGGACTAGAAATTGCCATTTCTGCCGCTTCTTCAGAGCGATCTTCACCGCTTGCTACACCGCTGCCCATCATGGCGTGACCCATTTCCGACATCACGGTTCTCACGTCCGCAAAGTCGACGTTAATCATGCCTGGGCGAGTAATAAGCTCAGCAATACCTTGCACTGCGTTCTTAAGCACATTATTCGCGCTGCCAAAGGCTTCTAGTAAGGTGATACCACGACCAAGTACTTTGAGAAGTTTTTCGTTTGGAATAGTGATTAAAGAATCAACATGTTTTGATAATTCTTCGATACCCTGTTCTGCAAACGATAAACGTTTCTTACCTTCAAAACTAAATGGCTTCGTCACTACGGCTACCGTTAGGATACCCAGCTCTTTTGCCACTTCAGCAATAACCGGTGCTGCACCTGTACCTGTACCACCGCCCATACCAGCTGCGATAAATACCATATCGGCACCAGTCAGAACTTCTTTAATCCGTTCTTTATCTTCGAGAGCTGCGTCACGTCCAACCTGTGGATTCGCACCAGCACCGAGGCCTTTAGTAATATCACCACCAATTTGAATGACAGTACTCACACTGGTTTTACGAAGTGCTTGTGCATCTGTATTGATACTGATGAATTCCACGCCTTCGATGGATTCACGTACCATGTGTTCTACGGCATTACCGCCGCCACCACCTACTCCAACGACTTTAATTACAGCATCGTCAGACATTTCCATCATCGGTTCAAACATGTGTTATCTCCGTTTTTTCCTGCAACTCAGGTTAAAACTCTTTCTGAATCCAATTACGCAAACGGTTCCAAAGACTGGCAGATGTTGGCTGGCGCTTAGGCTCTTGGTAATCAACATCGTCATTCATTTGGCTATCTTTTGCATAATGAAGTAAACCCACTGCCGTAGAATGATACGGCTCTTTTACATAATCAGTAAGTCCACTCACTGCGAGTGGTTTACCAACCCGGACCTGATTGCGGAAAACACGTTCTGCGCAATCCACCAGCCCTTCAATTTGTGCAGCACCGCCAGTTAACACTACACCAGCGGCAAGATGGTGTTTAATACCATCTTTACGTAGCTGCTCTTGTACTAAATCTATGGTTTGGTTGACCATCCCCATAAGTTCAGTATAACGAGGTTCAATGACTTCTGATAAAGTTTGTCTTTGTAAGCTTCGGGATGGACGGCCACCAACACTCGGAACGTTAACCGTATCATCTTTACTCACCAACTCGCTCAATGCACAACCGTATTTTACTTTTATCTCTTCTGCATCACTAATTGGTGTACCAAAGGCAAAAGCGATATCACTCGCCACTGCATTACCCGCGTATGAAAATACCTCAGTATGACGAAGAGCTCCTCCAGTCCATACGGCGATATCCATGGTGCCTGCGCCAATATCAACCACACACACACCTAATTCACGTTCATCTTCAGTGATCACAGCATTACTTGCTGCAAGTCCTGAGTATACTAACTGTTCAACGGTTAACCCACAACGCTCAACCGCTTTAATAATATTTCTTGCCATATCATTGTGACAAGTGATCAAGTGCACACTGACTTCCATGCGTACACCCGATAAGCCTAGCGGATTTTTAATCCCTTCTTGATAATCAATTGTAAATTCTTGCGGTATAACATGCAGGATTCGCTGCTCTTCGCCAATTTTAATTGATTTAGCGGTATGAATAGCACGATCCATGTCATCTTGCGTCACTTCTTCGTCAGAAATCGCCCCCATTCCCTTTTCTATTCGGCTAGCAATATGTTTACCCGAAATAGAAAGGTAGACGTTACTGATCTGACACTCCGCCATCAGCTCCGCTTGATCGATCGCGCGTTGGACCGATTTTACAACCGACTCAAGATCATTAACACCGCCTTTGTCCATTCCACGTGAAGGACTGGTTCCTGCACCAATAATATTAATTTGCCCATCTGGAAGGACTTCGCCTACCAAAGCAGATACTGTTGCAGTACCTATGTCCAAACCAACAATAATGTTGTCGTCGGCAGATTTAGTCATCGGTCTTCTCTTGTGTTGAGTCTTCTTGAGGTATCCAGCCGACCGCTGCACCAGTATCGTATCGAAGATCGATATAACTGACACGCTCAGCTTTACTACCTAATTTATTGTAAAGTAGGAAAAAACGCTGGAGACGTTCATCTAACGACTCTTTTCCTAACTCTAAACGAATACCGTTATCTAATATGATTTGCCAAGCTCGTCGGTCGTTCAATAATAAGGACGATATATTCAATCCAAGATGTTTAAACTTAGGATTATAATGACGCCAAGCTTGCAAAACTTGTTGTGCAGTCCCTTTCGGACCGTACAATTTAATCCTTTCGCCCGTCACCTCAGATACATCACCACCGAATACGGTGCCTTTCGAGTTCAACAACTGATTGCCATTCCAAATCGCAATCGCATGATACTCAGTCAAAAACACTTTGATGGTATTGGGCCACTGCTTACGGATAGAAGCATGAGCGACCCAAGGGATGGTTTCCACGCTGCGTTGCAGTGTGCCTATATCCTGAGACATAAACGTACCGATATGGTTCAGCTTTTCAAATGCTTGCTGAACATCTTGTGCTGTGACGTGCTGTAAATCACCTTGTAGTACAATATTGGATAATGGAAGCCGTTGCTCGTCCCACATCCAACTGACTGTTGAATACAACAAAAAACCAATCAACAAAGTCACCACTAAAAAAAAGCTGCCACCAGCGGCATGCTTTTTCACAAGTGGAGAAATGGATAACTGTCGTCCTTTGTCTAAAACATGTTGTATCAAAGTCCGAATATCCCATGAACAACTGGCAATTGAAACCCTATCTGTAATGATAATAGAGGCAAAAGCATTAACTGTAACCCTTAAATTATACTGAGGTCATTGAAAGTATCAAACCCTGAGAGGTAGAAATCAACGATTAATACCAACTTCAACTGAAAATGCTTAAAAAACACCGTTATTTTAGCTATTTTGCATCTGCTCTATGTTCAATTTTAGAGTGGCGAGCTTTTTGGCTACTTTGCCGATATCACCGGCTCCCTGAGTCAATACTAAGTCACCATCTTGTAAGACATTTGCCAAAACAGAAGGCAAGGTATCGATATCAGGCACAAATATTGGATCAACTTTACCACGAGTACGAATAGTACGACATAAAGAACGGCTGTCAGCATTGGCAATTGGCGCTTCGCCTGCTGAATATACATCAAGAATCAATAAGACATCCACTTGTTCAAGTACATTGGCGAAATCTTCATATAAATCTCGTGTGCGCGTATAGCGATGTGGCTGAAATATCATGACAAGACGTTTCTCTGACCACCCATTACGAGCCGCTTTGATGGTGACATCAACTTCTGTCGGATGATGGCCATAATCATCCACTAACATCGCTTGGCCTTTGCCGGTATCAAAGGTGCCAAGCTGATCAAAACGGCGACCAGTGCCTTGAGTGCTAGCCATTGCTCGTAGTATCGCCGTATCTGACACATCATCTTCTGTCGCGACAGCAATCGCTGCCGAAGCATTCAGCGCGTTATGTCGACCAGGAATGTTCAACGTGATCTCTAGATCATCTCGTCCTTGGCGCACGACAGTAAACCGACCTTGCTGGCCTTCCTGACGATAGTTTTCAATCCGGACATCGGCGTCCGCAGAGAAACCATACGTAATCACTTGACGGCTGATGCGAGGAATTAACTCTCGAACGACTGGATCATCAACACACATAATCGCCTGACCATAGAAAGGTAAATTATGGATGAAATCGACAAAGGTTTGTTTGAGTGTCGAGAAATCGCCCCCATAGGTGTCCATATGATCAGCTTCAATATTGGTGACAATCGCGACCATCGGCTGTAAATGCAAGAAAGAGGCATCACTTTCATCCGCTTCTGCAATCAAAATACGACTGGAGCCTAACCGTGCATTGGTGCCGGCGCTTTTCACCAAACCGCCATTGACAAAAGTAGGGTCGAGTCCCGCTTCATTATAAATTTGTGTCACTAATGCCGTCGTTGTGGTTTTTCCGTGCGTTCCCGCGACCGCGATCCCGTGACGAAAGCGCATCAATTCAGCCAACATTTCGGCACGGCGAACGATCGGTATGCGTTTAGCGCGTGCCGCAGCAATCTCTGGATTGTTTTCATTAATCGCAGTAGACACCACAATGACACTGGCATGTTCGATATTACTGTCGGCATGGCCAATAAAAATCGTGGCACCTTTGGAAGATAAACGCTGGGTGACCGTATTTTCAGCGATATCAGAGCCCGTAATTTGGTAGCCTTCGTTGAGAAGTACTTCGGCAATGCCACTCATTCCTGCGCCACCAATACCGACAAAGTGAATGCATTTCACCCGACGCATTTCAGGAACCATCGCACGGATGTGCGCTAAATCAGGGGTTTGTTGTGCTGTCATTATTGTATTCTCATTATTCAGTCAGGGAAGCAATCGCATCGGCGACAATCTTATCGGCGTTAGTGTTCGCAACGTCGCGCGCTTTGCTTCCCATCGTCATCAGCTTAGCGCGATCCAAGGATTGAATGGCATCGGCCATCGCTGTAACGGTTAAATTAGGTTGTTCGATCATAACGGCGGCGCCGCATTCAACTAAGTGATCCGCATTTAAAGCCTGCTGACGATCCTTGTGCATAAACGGCACAAAAATCGCAGCGACGCCTGCGGCTGACACTTCAGAGACGGTCAAAGCCCCCGAGCGACAGACGAGCAAATCCGCCCATGCATATTCTTTCGCGACATCATCAATAAATTCAGTAACTTGGGCATTATGAATACCAACGGTTCGATAAGCAGCTATCACATCTTCGTGCTGATTTTTTCCCGCTTGATGGTGAATTTCATAGCGTTCGCCATCCAACTGCTCCATAACCTTAGGCAATGTTTGATTGAGGATGCGAGCTCCCTGACTTCCTCCCATCACTAGAATGCGAATTGGGCCCTGCCTATCTTTCATTCGCTGCTGAGGCGTGGGTAGTGTGCTCACATCACTACGCACCGGATTCCCCACTACCGGAACCTCTTTAAATGCCCCAGCAAAGGCTTGGAACACTTTGGTCGCAATTTTTGCTAACCATTGATTGGTTAATCCCGCGACGGCGTTCTGTTCATGTAACACCACAGGAATACCAAGCAACCAAGCAGCAATACCACCAGGCCCACTCACATAGCCCCCCATACCTAATACCACATCCGGTTGCCAACGCTTCATATGACGCCGAGCTTGGAGAATGGCATTAACAATCTGGAAAGGAGCCTTGAGTAGTTTCAGTAAACCTTGGCCTCTTAATCCCTTCACGCGGATGAAATCAATATCAATTCCGTGTTTAGGCACTAAATCCGCTTCCATACGATCAGCGGTGCCGAGCCAACGGATGTCCCACCCTTGCTGTTGTAATTGCTTAGCAACGGCCAGTCCTGGGAAAACATGTCCCCCGGTTCCACCCGCCATTACCATTAATCGTTTATTTGTTTTCATTGGTCACTTTTTTCTGATTGAGTGCTGAGTTTTGTTCGGCATTCGTAATCAATGCGCAATAACATCGCGACCGCGACAGACATGACAATCAAACTTGAACCACCATAACTGATCAGCGGCAGCGTCAAACCTTTCGTTGGAACAATCCCCGCGGCGGCACCGACATTGACTAACGTTTGAAACGCGAACCAAATACCGATACCAAATGCTAAATAGCCGCCAAAATACTCATTATTTTCAAAGGCTTTCTTGCCGATAAAAATGGCTTTTAATACCAAACTAAAGATCAGCATTAGTACCAATACGACACCAACAAATCCGAGTTCTTCCCCTAATACCGCAAACACAAAGTCGGTATGGGCTTCTGGTAAGTATTCCAACTTCTGGACCGAGTTGCCCAACCCTTGCCCAAACCATTCACCACGGCCAAAGGCCATCAAAGATTGGGTCAACTGGTAACCACTGCCAAAGGGATCTTCCCATGGGTCCATAAACGAAGTCACACGGCGAATACGGTAAGGCTCGGCGGCAATCAAACCGACTACGGCTAAAATTCCGGCCACCATCAATGCTAAAAATTGAGTCAGTTTAGCGCCCGCAATAAACAGCATGCCAAACAAGGTCACCAGCATCACGACAACGGTACCTAAATCGGGCTGACACAACAGTAATACCGCTAACGTACCAAACACCATGATGGGCTTCATAAAGCCACCAAAGAAGGTTTCACGTACCTCGTCTTGTTTACGAACTAAGTAGCCAGACATAAACATAAATAACGATAATTTGGCGACTTCGGCAGGTTGTAAGTTAAATAATCCCAACGGGATCCAGCGCGATGCACCGTTTACCGAGTGTCCTGCCACCAATACCACCAAGAGTAAAAACGCAGACAGCGCCAGTAACAGTGAACTGAATTTCATCCATTGCGCCATAGGTACTTGCATAACCACCGATGCGGTACAAATCGATAGAAAAAGGAACAGCGCATGACGCTCCATAAAATGGAACGGCTGATGAGTTAAGCGCGTACTGATTGGGAAAGACGCCGACGTTACCATCACAAGGCCAATCAACATTAACCCTAACGATATCCAGACTAATTGCCGATCAAACATGGCCTCAGGCGATGGCGTTTTTAACCAGTGAAGTGTTTTTTGTAAGGGCTTGGATAACACCAAATGAATCACCTATTGATTATGCATAGCGTCTTGCCAGTTGCGTAAATACATCGCCACGATGCATAAAACTCTTAAACTGATCAAAGCTGGCACAAGCTGGAGATAACATCACCATGTCCCCCGCCTGTAATTGTGGTCGGATAGTCTGGATGATGTTCTCAATCGAATCAAAATATTCGGCCGATGGATGCAAATCTAAGAACTGCTTTCCATCTCGACCAAAACAACATAGTTTTAAGGGTAATGCTTTGAAATAATCGGCCAAAGGCGAAAAATCGGCACCTTTGCCAACGCCACCAACCAGCAAATACAAAGTGCCGCTAAGATGTAAGCCCGATAAAGCCGCTTCGGTACTGGCAACGTTGGTCGCTTTCGAATCATTAACCCAAATAATGCCCTGATTATCCGCAACAAGCTGACATCGATGTGTCAGTCCCGTGTAAGACTTTAACGCCTCTACCCCGCTTTGATAGGCGACATTCGCAGCATCAAGTAGCGCCAGAACAGTGAGAACGTTAGCAATGTTATGCATGCCAACTAAACGCAAATCAGCAACGGGTAATACCGGCTGACCGAGTGCAAACAAGTATGACTCTGCGTGATGCTCAGCAACCGTATAATCGGCTGGATGTTGCAAACCAAAGCTAAGAACGTTGGCGACAGGAATATCCGGCAGCGTCGTCGGATCATCGGCATTGTAAACAGCCGTGTCTGCATGTAAGAAAATGCGTTGCTTCGCCGTGCGATAACCATCCATCCCGGTATAACGATCCATATGATCTTCAGATAGATTCAAAAATGCCGCGGCCACAACTGGTAGACTGTGTGTGGTTTCCAGCTGAAAGCTCGACAGCTCTAACACATAAAGCTCGGCATTCTCCTGTAATAACTCCAGCGCTGGCACTCCAATATTGCCACCCACCGCCGTTTTAACGCCGCTCGCATTGGCCAGCACGCCAGTTAAATCCGTGACAGTGCTTTTACCATTGGAGCCAGTAATCGCGATAACAGGTTTATCGACATGCCATGCAAATAGCTCTACATCGCCAACCACAGGAATATTCGCATCAAGCACTCGTTGAATTTGCGGCGTGGCCAATGCAATGCCGGGGTTCGTCACCACTAAATCGGCGGACAATAACCAATCAAGTTGCCAATCGCCAATACAGCGCGGAATATGGCTATCAAGATGCTCGAGGCCCGGAGGGGCTTGGCGAGTATCAATCACTTGAACCGCCACTTGAGGCTGGTATTTTGTTAAGTAATTAACGACAGAGAGCCCGGTCATACCGAGCCCTACTACCACAACGTTGTTGATATTATGCCAATGGTCCATTGCCCCTACTCCTTGCCAAACTAACGCACTTTTAGTGTCGCTAGTCCAACTAACACTAATACAATCGAGATAATCCAAAAACGCACAATAACACGTGGCTCTGGCCAACCTTTAAGCTCATAGTGGTGATGGATCGGCGCCATTCGGAAAATACGCTGACCACGTAATTTATAAGAACCGACTTGTAGAATGACGGATAGGGTTTCAATTACAAATACGCCACCCATAATAACTAAGACAAACTCTTGGCGAACTAACACGGCGATAGTTCCCAACGCACCACCGAGTGCTAAAGAGCCGACATCGCCCATAAACACTTGTGCTGGATAGGTATTGAACCATAGAAAGCCCAATCCGGCGCCCACTATCGCCGTACATACGACAACCAACTCAGAGGCATTGGCCACATACGGGATATGTAAATATTCCGCGAAGTTTACATTGCCTGTCGCCCACGCAATGACCGCAAAACCTGCAGAAACTAAGACCGTCGGCATAATGGCTAATCCATCCAAACCGTCGGTTAAGTTAACCGCATTACTGGTTCCCACAATGACGAAGTAACTTAAGACAACGAACATCAAACCTAATTGCGGCATGACATCTTTAAAAAATGGTACGACTAATTGCGTCACTGCCGTATCTTGCCCGTAAGCATAAAGAGCGAAAGATACCACCAGCGCAATCAAGGATTGCCAAAAATACTTCCAGCGAGCGATCAAACCATCGGTATTTTTGCGCACGACCTTGCGATAATCATCAATAAACCCAATAACGCCATAGCCTAATAAAACGCCCAGTACCGCCCAAACATAAGGGTTCGATAAATCCGCCCACAGCAAAACCGTTACAGTGATAGAGCCGAGGATCATCAGTCCGCCCATGGTCGGAGTGCCGCGCTTGCTAAAATGCGACTCAGGCCCGTCATTACGCACAACTTGTCCGATTTGCAGTAACTGTAATCGTTTAATAAGACGAGGTCCTATCCATAACGAAAGACTTAATGCCGTTAAAATACTGACAATCGCGCGAAACGAAAGATATTCAAATAAACGGAAAAACGAAAAATATGGCTGAAGCAAATCCGCAAGCCAAATAATCATGTGTATATCTCCTTAAGAGCAGCAACAATTTTTCCCATCCCCGAACTCAATGCGCCTTTAATTAATAGCGTATGGGTGGATTTACATTCTTTTTGTAGTTGCTGCCGAATAAACGCAATCATGTCTTCATGGGTGGCAAAGTGTTGGCCTTGACACACCTCGCTGATGATTTTGGTATCATCACCGTATGTTAAAACATGCTCAAATTGAAATGGGTACGCATGTTCACCGACTTGTCGATGAAGTGCAAGACTTTCATGGCCTAACTCGGCCATATTGCCCAAAATTAGCCAACGCGTCGTAGAAAAACCCCCTAAGAGATCGATAGCCGCTTTCATAGCGGGCACACTGGCATTATAGCTATCATCAATCATTTTCACATTGTCTGTTAATGTGAATGCACTGACTCGCCCCTTGACGGGTTGTAAACTTGCCAAGCCTTTTTGAACATCATTCAAGCTCGCTCCCATTTCCATGGCAAGAGCGGCTGCGGCTAATGCGTTAGACACATTGTGCTGGCCCATAATACCCAGAGTAATAGGAATGCTTCCCTGTGGGGAAGTGAGCGTAAAGCTCGCTTGGCCTTGCTCATTTAGCCTGATGTCACTAGGGAAAAAGTCAGCACTATGATCATTGAGAGAAAAAGTTTTGATGTTTTTTTCTGCAAGCACCGTATCAAACCATTTTTCACTGCAGCTATCTAAATTAACCAGTGCAATACCATCGGGTGGTAAACCTAGATAAATTTCACCTTTGGCTTGTTTAACCCCATCGAGCGAGCCAAACCCTTCAAGATGAGCCGCCGCCACGTTATTCACTAGTGCCACATCCGGTTTTACTAACTGAGTGGTATAAGCAATTTCACCAATATGATTAGCGCCCATTTCAATCACAGCAAAGTCGTCGTCGACGGTTGAGCGTAATAACGTTAACGGAACCCCAATATCGTTATTGAAATTCCCCGCAGTAAACAATACTTGCCCCTGTAAAGACAGAATGCTGGCGGTCATTTCTTTTACTGTGGTTTTGCCACAGCTTCCGGTAATGCCGATGGTTGGGGTGTGCGAGCAGCGATGCACCCACGTCGCTAACTGCCCTAAGGCTAGTCGAGTGTCATCCACCACAATATGCGGAAAATCAGTGTCTAATGGGCGGGAAACTAACGCTGCCACGGCGCCTGCAGCTTGCGCCTGATGAATAAATTCATGAGCATCAAAGCGCTCACCAATCAAAGCAATAAATAGCGTTTGCGATTGAATATCACGTGTATCAGTCGACACATGTTCAATCACTGGATTATCACCCTGTAATTGTCCATTTATGGCATGGGCAATGTCTTGTAAGGAAGTCGTAATCATAGGTTCAACTCCAATAAAGCTTGGGCAGACTCTCGGTCAGAGTAATGGATACGTTGCTCACCAATAATTTGATAATCTTCGTGGCCTTTACCTGCCATTAAAATAATATCATCACTCGTCGATAGGCTGAGCGCTAAGGACAATGCATCAAATCGGCTGTGCTCTACATGACACTGCTCGGGGTGTAATAATCCGGCCTGCATGTCGACGATAATTTGCTCAGGTGATTCACTACGTGGATTATCATCGGTCAAAATAACATGATCAGCGAAGCGTTCAGCGACGTTCGCCATCACTGGCCTTTTGCCGCGATCGCGATCACCGCCACAGCCGACGATTGCCCATAAGCGACCTTGGCAATGGATGCGCAGTGCCGATAACGCTTTCTCCAGCGCATCAGGGGTATGAGCATAATCGACCACGACTTTGGCTCGTTGAGGCTGCTGGAATAATTCCATGCGGCCAATGACCGCTTGCAGTGCTGGAGCGGTGTTGATGAGTGCATGTTTGTCCATACCCAACGAGAGCAAGGTGGCAAATGCAAGCAATACGTTGCACGCATTAAAAGCACCAATCAGTGGTGTTTGTAATGTGCCTTCGCCCCACGAGCCAGCAAAATGGATAACAATGCCTGACTCAGCATAATCAACCTGGCGAGCCCATAGTTGCAAATCCGTGTCTGGCGGGCCAATCAAAGAAACACCGACCACATTATCGAGGTCCTTGCTCCAACGTTGTCCCACTGCATCATCAACGTTAATGATGGCGACGCCACATTGATGTTGAGTAAACAATTGCTTTTTAGCCGCTTCATAGGCTTCCATCGTCCCGTGGTAATCCAAATGATCACGGCTAAGATTGGAAAACACACTTGCGGCAAAATCGACGGCTTTGACTCGGCCTTGTGCCAAGCCATGAGAAGACACTTCTAGCGCGGTATACTGTGCCCCTTGTTGACTCAATTGGTGCAATGTTTGCTGAATTTCAATCGCATTGCCCGTGGTATTCAGAGCAGGTTTCAGTTCATCTAAAAAACCATTCCCTGTCGTACCCATAACCGCCGCTGGGGTATCTAATAATGTCAGCCACTGGGCGATCAGTTGAGAGATGGTGGTTTTGCCATTGGTTCCAGTGACCGCGATCGCTTGATTGGTATGTTCACCATATAAATCGCACCCGAGTTTGGATAAATGTGAGCTTAGCTCGGCCACAAACACAACGGGCACGCCATTCAGCTCTGAGACCTCACCATGAGGATGCGTCTCGTCAGCCTCGGCGATGATCGCATTAGCGCCTTGCGCAGCGGCTTTCGCCATAAACTGACGACCATCCATCGTGTGGCCAACAATCGCGACAAAGGTACTACCGGATTGGACTCTACGGCTATCGAGCTGTAAATCGGTCACCTTAATCTGTGCAATATCAGAGTGTGGTATCGCACACCATGAGCTCAACAACTCACCGAGCGTTTTTCCTACTTTCTCTAAAATATCTTTCATAATTAATCGTTTTTATCATTTTTAAATTTGTTTTCATCCGGCGCAATATTGAGGATCTGCAACGCTCCCTTCATGATCTTGCCAAACACGGGACCGGCCACTGCGCCGCCATAATAGGAGTCACCTTGCGGTTCATTGACCATGACAACTAAAGACAAACGTGGATTACTCACTGGCGCAACCCCTGCGGTGTAAGCAAAGTATTCATCACTATAGCCCCCGGCAGCAGCTTTGCGAGACGTCCCGGTTTTCGCGGCTATTCGATACCCAGGAACCGCTGCTTTCACCGCCGTACCACCAGGTTGAGTTACCGTTTCTAGCATGTTGAGGACTTCGCGCACATAATGAGGATCCGCCACTTGATGCTCTAAATTTCGATGCGTTTGATTTTCTATCAAATGCAACGGCTGATATTTTCCCATATTCCCAAGTGTGGCATAGGCATGAGCCAACTGGATTGGCGTGATGGACAGTCCATAACCAAAGGCAATGGTGGCCCGCTCAAAATCAGACCAACGCTGACGACTTGGGAAAATACCGGTACTTTCACCAGGTAAGTTTAAGCCAGAGGTTTCCCCCAGACCAACCGAACGATACATTCCGAGGAGAGCCTCAATCGGCATACGTAAGGACAATTTAGAGACCCCAACGTTACTGGATTTTTTCAAAATCATTTGTAACGACGCTTTACCACCTTTAATCCGATCCGAATCGCGTACGCGTGCCCCGCCAATCCGCATTGTGCCATTGCCAACATCAATGATGGTATGTTCATCTGCGGTGCCGTTTTCTAATGATGCTAATACCACAAATGGCTTCACTGTCGAACCTGGCTCGAACGCATCAGTCACCACACGGTTACGCATTTTAAAATTCTGATAATCCGCGCGGTTATTGGGGTTATAAGACGGCGCATTGACCATCGCAAGTACATTCCCCGTTTTCACATCGATCATCACTGCCGATGCCGATGTAGCGCGGTAATCCGCCATCGCTTGCTTTACAGCACGAAAAGCGATCGCTTGGAGGCGTTGATCAATCGTCAATTTTAGCGGTTTACCCGCCTGACTCTTATCTAGTGAGATATTTTCGACCACATTGCCATAGCGATCTTTACGAATAATTTGTTTACCCGCTTCGCCAGTTAACCATTTATCGTAACTGCGCTCGATCCCTTCAAGGCCATGACCATCAATCCCTGTCACACCAACAACATGAGCACTGACTTCTCCCGCGGGATAATAACGTCGAGATTCGGATTTTAACCCAACTCCCGGCAGTTTCAGTTCACGGATATAGTTAGCCATCGCCGAATTCACTTGGCGCTGCAGATAAATAAAGCGACGCTTTTTATGCGATCGAATTCGATTAATCAGTCCTTGGCGATCCAAGTTCAACACATCCGCGAGCGCGTACCAGCGATTTTTTTCTTGCAAGCTACCTTTTTTAATAATGGTCGCAGGGTCTGCCCACACGGCATCAACAGGCACACTCACCGCAAGCGCCTCGCCATTGCGATCAGAAATAATACCACGCTCAGAATGAATGGTTTTAGCACGGACCGTGCGCAAATCGCTTTGATGAATCAGGTTATCTGGCTCAATGACTTGAATATACGCAGCACGAATCACCAAAATTGCAAAAGCAATAAACACGAACCCTAAAATTAAATAAAAACGCCAGCGAATGAATAAGGGCTCATTGCCTTGCTCGGACTGACGTTTATTGGAATTCGGTGCGTGTGGTTTTTTCTTTTTGAACGGTTTTTTCATTTCAGGTTTATCACTACTTCTTTGTCCGCATCAGGACGCTGCATGTGTAACTGCTCTTCAGCAATTTCCTGGACACGGCTATGCTCAGCCAGGGCTGTTTCTTCAATGATGAGATTACGCCATTCATTATCAAGATCAAAACGTTCGCTTTGCACCTGACTCAGGCGAGAAACAGATTGACGGGTGTCATGAGTAGTCAGCACGACGCCCATGGCACTAGCAAAAATCAAGACCATGAGAATCAGTGGAATACGACCTACCGTCAGTAGGTCGATTAAAATAATTTTAGCAAGTTTAGCGGATGGCTGAGACATAATGATCGTTAACGTTTCTCTGCAATCCTTAACACTGAGCTACGAGAACGTGGATTCAGATCCACTTCAGCCTCACTCGGTTTGATTGCTTTTCCAATGGGTTTAAGGTTCGCCGTTCCTAGCGCTTTGATCTGGTCTTCCGTCATCGGAATGCCATGGGGTACTTGAGGACCTTGACTCTCTTTTCTAATGAAGCGTTTCACCATGCGATCTTCTAACGAGTGGAAACTGATCACTGACAAACGACCTTCTGGAGCAAGCACACTCATTGCACCTTGCAGCGCTTTGTCTATTTCTTCCAGCTCACTGTTAATATAAATACGAAATGCTTGGAATGCGCGCGTTGCAGGATGTTTCTTTTCTTTGTAATTTTTCGGTGCGACATCGGAGATAAGTTTCGCCAATTGCCCAGTACGCATCAGTGGTTCATTGGCTTCATTCTCACGATATTCCACAATCCCGCGTGCAATGCGACGGGCGTGTTTATCTTCACCGAACTGGCGAATCACCCAGGTGATATCATCAAGATCCGCCTTCGCTAACCATTCTGATACTGGCATCCCCACCGTAGGATCCATACGCATATCCAGCGGGCCGTCTTTCATAAAACTAAAACCACGTTCAGCATCATCAAGCTGCGGGGAAGACACGCCAAGATCAAACAAGACACCATCGACTTGCTCGACAAGATCATGTTGCTGTGCATAGTGCGCAATGCCAGAAAATGGGCCATGCACAATAGTAAAACGAGGATCATCAATTTTTTGCGCTTCAGCAATGGCCTGCGGATCGCGATCAATACTGAATAGGCGACCGTTAGGGCCTAACTTTGACAAGATAGTTCGACTATGACCGCCTCGCCCAAATGTCCCATCGATGTAGGTTCCATCCGGTTTAATTGCTAACCCATCAATAGATTCATTGAGTAGTACCGATATGTGTTGAAAAGATTCAGTCATAGTTATCTCATTACGCCTGCTCGGCGGTGTGTTGTCTTAATTAGTGTACCTATTTCCGACACTACCGCTACTCATTACCCAGATATGGGCGTGATGGGGCACTAAGTTTAAAGCTTTTCGTATCGGTTGAGTCAATATAAAGCAAAAAACCCATCATAACTCAAGAGCCATGATGGGTTTCAATTGGGTGGAGTTGGCCGTATAAGCCGGGTTCTGTACCGCTTACGCGGTGGTAACCATTCCTCTAGGCCAGCAATCGCTCACTGGCTCAAGCAACCTACCCGCCTCCAAACGCGAGCCGCGCTATGTGGAAGCCTATTTGGTCTTGCTCCGGGTGGAGTTTACCTTGCTACGCACTGTTACCAGACGCACGGTGCGCTCTTACCGCACCCTTTCACCCTTACCTGTGCACTATAAATAGGCCATCGGCGGTATTCTCTCTGCTGCACTTGTCGTGAGCTCACGCTCCCCAGGCGTTACCTGGCACCCTGCTCTATGGAGCCCGGACTTTCCTCCCCCTCATCAGTCTCCCCAACACAAGGTCAAGGGACATCAATAAGGCAGCGATTACCCTGGCCAACTCCGAGCGCGCATAATATCGATAACCTTTGTTAGTGTCCACCAAGAATCGGTAAAACCAGCAAATTCCTCAACGATTGTACAAAATAACCGCACACTTAATCGAGGTTATCTAATCCCCACTTATACAGCGCATTTTTCTTCAGGTTATAAATTTCCGCAGCAGCGGCCGCAGCACGCTTCAGCGGTAGCTCTTTGGTCAAAATACCCAACGTACGCAGCGCCTCTTCAGGCAAAGCTTCTGCTTTCTTTTCACGTTGCCCATGAATTAGCAGCACCATTTCGCCACGCTTACGGTTTGCATCCGCCTCAATCCATTCAATCAGCTCTCCAAGCGGCATGCCTTGAATGGTTTCAAAGGTCTTGGTTAGCTCGCGAGCTAATACGACTTCACGATCCGGACCTAGCACTTCCAGCATATCTTGCAGAGAATCTGTGATACGGTGAGGAGACTCATAGAAGATACAGGTACGCTCAACTTGTGCGATTTCCATCAGCTTATCTTTACGACCTTTACTTTTCGCAGGGAAGAATCCCTCAAAGCTAAAGCGGTCGGAAGGCAAACCGGATGCGCTGAGCGCAGTGATCACCGCACATGCACCAGGAAGTGGCGTAACTTTAACACCCGCCTGACGACATTGTGTAACCAAATGATAACCTGGATCACTGATTAATGGTGTTCCTGCATCAGAGACAAGCGCAATCGATAATCCTGATAATAATTTATCAACTAATGCTTGAGCTTTGTGCTGTTCATTGTGATCATGAAGCGCGAACGTCTTCGTTTGAATATTGAAGTGTGAGAGCAATCGGCCAGTGTGGCGTGTATCTTCAGCGGCGATAACATCTACACTTGAAAGTACATCTAAAGCTCGTTGAGTTATATC
>JBQGON010000045.1:0-19869 GCA_052087065.1 Vibrio sp.
GAATGTTTCTTTTCATGGCCCCTATCCAATATCAGGGCTCATTTACTATTCCTGTCGCGATAATGGCGAAATCACTTCAAGCATTATTAGATAGCGCTCTCGTACCTCTGATTACTGTGATTGTTGCCTTTATGGGAGTCGCCTCGCTTTTTGTCAAGCTTGCACAGCCGCGAGCCATTATTCAACATACATTCCTCAATGGCCTCTTTAATCCCTCTTGGCTATGGCTAATCGTGCGCCTATTTGGCAGCCTCTCCGTCGTCATGACGTATTGGCAAGTCGGCCCCAATATGATTTGGGAGGCAAATACAGGCGGTTTGGTGTTGACTGATTTACTTCCAACGCTCTTCTCGGTATTTATTTTTGCAGGATTGCTACTACCACTACTCTTAAACTTTGGGTTGTTAGAATTATTTGGCAGCTTACTTAGCAAAGTCATGCGCCCAGTGTTTAATTTACCCGGACGCAGTGCGATTGACTGTATGGCGTCATGGCTTGGCGATGGTAGTGTCGGTATTCTTCTGACCAGTAAACAATACGAAGACAAATTTTATACGCAGCGTGAAGCCGCTGTCGTTGCGACAACCTTCTCTGCGGTATCCATTACATTCAGTTTAGTGGTTATTGCCCAAGTGGGGCTTGAGTCTATGTTCCTGCCATTTTATGGCACGATTTGCTTAGCTGGGCTAGTTGCAGCCATTGTGATTCCACGTTTACCACCGCTCTGCTGGAAACGAGATCACTTTGTTGATGGGACCAAGCCCCATCCCGATGCCAATCACCTCCCGCATGGCGAAACCGCCTTTTCATGGGGACTAAAATTAGCACTGAAAAAAGCGGATAGTGTGCAATCGTTGCGTGGAGTCTTGATTGCGGGAGCTCAAAACGCTATCGATATGGTATTTGGTGTGCTACCCGTGGTGATGGGATTAGGGACAACCGCGCTATTATTAGCAGAGCATACCTCTTTATTTTCGTTACTTGGGCAGCCCTTCATTCCTTATTTACACCTATTAGGTGTACCAGAAGCCGTCGAAGCCTCAAGCACGATCGTAGTAGGATTTGCCGATATGTTTATTCCAGCGATCCTATCTACCTCGATTGAAAGCGACATGACGCGCTTTATCATCGCTGCCATATCCGTCACTCAGCTCATTTATATGTCGGAAGTAGGTGCGCTGATGCTCGGCAGTAAAATCCCGGTCAATGTCATCGAACTGTTCATGATTTTTATTTTACGTACCTTGATTACCCTGCCGATCATTGCGGGTATCGCCCATTGCTTATTTTAAGCTTAAGACGAATACTATAAACATCGCCCCATAGGGCGGTGTTTATTGCTCATCCCCATAGTATTGCACACCAATCTTTATGCGATCACGGCCTTGCTGATCACGCCATAAATTGGCATCTCGGAGTGAATAAGAACAACCACAATATTCTTGTTGATAAAATCGTTCACGTTTAGCCAATTCCACCATACGGTTAGCTCCACCCTGCTTACGCCAATTAAAAGTCCAGTAAACCAGCCCTGGATAATGTGCAGCAGCTCGCTCACCACAATCGTTTATTTGCGTCATATTTTTCCAACGCGAGATCCCAAGACAACTGGTAAAGGTATCAAAGCCGTGCTCATGAGCATATTGCGCGGTACGCTCAAAACGCATGTCAAAACACTCCGTACAGCGCTGCCCTCGCTCAGGTTCCCATTCCAATCCTTTCACACGATCGTACCAATTCTGTACATCGTAATCTGCATCAATAAACGGAATGTTCAGCTGCTCTGCGAAACGAATATTCTCTTCCTTACGCAGTAAGTACTCTTTTTTCGGATGTATATTAGGATTGTAAAAAAAGATCGTAAAGCGAATTCCCGCATCGCTCATCCGTTGCATCACATCCCCTGCGCAAGGGGCGCAGCAAGAATGTAACAATACATTATTTGATTGTGTGGGGGTTTCGAGCACTATGGTTTGTTTACCCATGACAGCTTCCGTTATTCAATCTAGTGGTGAAGAAGACCTTATATAATACTTATTTCTTATACAGTAAGCAAAAGACAGCCTTATCCAGAACGACGTTACGATCTAACATGGCTATGACAACCGTTAGGGGGACTCTCGTTTAGGTTAATCAAACGTTATGTAGTCAACGTTCGAGCCAACAAACAATGACTCAACGAAAAGCTACAAGGTTTTTACCTAATGAAGGAGGGCGTCATGTCCATTGAAAATGTTTTATACCGTGCAGAAGCAACTGCGCAAGGTGGTCGAGAAGGCTCAGCCAAAACCACTGATGGCAAACTGGATTTAACACTCTCAACTCCCAAAGAGCTAGGCGGTGCTGGTGGCTCAGGTACAAACCCAGAACAGCTCTTCGCCATGGGGTATTCCGCATGCTTCTTGGGGGCAATGCAATTTGTCGCGACTCAAGAAAAAATCTCACTCTCCCAAGAGACAACAGTGACAGGTGAAGTGGGAATTGGCGCCATTCCAACAGGCTTTGCTATTGAAGTCGAATTAAAGATTCATGCGCCAAACCTAAGCAAAGAAGAAGCCGAAGAGTTAGCAGAGAAAGCGCACGTAGTTTGCCCGTATTCTAATGCGACGCAAAACAACATTGATGTGACGTTAACGATTGTCTAGTTTACTTCCGACTATTCGTCCGAATAATAAAAAGGTCGTGATTTATCACGACCTTTTTTAATTTCACTCATCGGTATTTATTGCTGAATTTGGCTTTTCGCCGCTTCCACTTTAGAAAAATCTAATCCCAGCTCATCGACCGCCTCTTTTATGAGCCCTGGATTGTGCATCACTTCAGCCATCACTTGCTGTAATTGCTCTTGCGGTAACCCCAATTGACTGATTGTCGCCATGGCTGCCAGCGGATTTTGTGTTAACGCTTCAAATACTTCCTTAATTTGCTCATCGCTTACATTATTTTCTTTCAACACCGCAATAATTGGATTCATTTTGCTACCTTTCACCTACTACATAAAATCTCAGTTTATCATCGCTACGCACTCGTGTGTACTCGCAGTATGTGACATTGTCGGCTGACTCACCTTGACCACACTAATCCTCAATGTTTTCGAACTCCAAGTAATCCAGCGTTTCATGATAAATTGCTTGCTCAAAGGCTTTGAGTCGCTTATAGATGGATAACATTTCAACAATAGTCGTCCATGAGTTGACTAAGTATTGAAATGAGTTTTCGACTTTACCAAACGCATTCATTATGCGCTGCATAACTCCCAATGTGAAAGCGCCAGCGACAATCGACGGTGCCAATATAATTAAGGGAATAAAATTTCCAAACTGCAAGTAACCATAACGAACCACATTGAAATACACGTAATGTAGATAAAGACGAAAGTAACTAAAACGTACATCACTGAATAACGCTTTTAATGTGGTTGGCTGACCACGTTGCGCATTATCCTCTCCATACACCAATTCCTTACGATAGGCCGCTTCCACTTTTTGGTTTTTGAATTCCAGTCCTGGTAATTTAATCCCCGCAACCCCCAATAAGCATGTGCCAATAATTGACCAGATAATTGAAACAAAAACCAACCCTTGCGATACATGACCGACCAATGGCAATGTGGTCACTTTCGCCGATAAATGCCATAAAATGGGCAAAAAAGCGATGAGAGTCATAATTGCATTGAGTAAACTCACTCCTAAGTTTTCCATAATGTTAGCAAAACGCATGGTATCTTCTTGAATACGTTGCGATGCGCCTTCAATATGACGTACCGTTTGCCACTTTGACGTGTAGTACTCAGTTAATGCGGTACGCCAACGAAAGACATAGTGACTGACAAAGAAAGCGTTAAGCACAGACACAAGAATTGACGTCATTAAGAGTATCCCTACGGTCATCAACTCATTATAAAATTGAGATAATTTGATACTATTTGGATGACCAAGCGCGGTTTGAATCAGGTTATAAAAATCACCATACCAATCATTTAGACGAACACTGACCTCCACTTGAAACCAGACAATAGAAATGATCACCCCTGAACCACCCACAGACCATTTACTCCAAGGGTGGTTTGTCAGCAGTATCCATCCACTCATAAATAGGCCAAAACACCCAATAAGATACTGAGATAGCCACACATCGGACGCTTGCTCTAGCGCCAACTGATAACTGTGTTGCACCGCTTTACCCGCTGCATTCGGTAACGCACTAGGAAATCCATACCCAAACCATTGCCCAAGACTCAAACTAGGCCCTAACCCTCGGACAAAACTATACCAAGCGAGCATACAGAGTAGACACCAGAGGATTGCAGACCCAAACAGCCATCTCGGTTTTATAAAAAACGCACTAAACATATAAACCTCCCTCAATCTTGCAAAAACAACAAACTTATCTATTTTTATAAAATGATAGAAATTCTTTTGACTAATGCGCTCCACACTAATTCACTATTAAAGTGTAAATCTCATATTTACAATCACCTACGTATGACAGGGACGAAGAAAGGAGGTCAGTTTTTCACCAGAATGAAGCACTAAATCTTTATGGTTAGAAAGGAGGGTAATTTATTTTACCGAATACTATTAGGTATTAGCTCGGTATTAATAAAATAGTAGTAAGAACAAGGAACTCATTATAATTGCATGATTAGTATAATGTATTCTTGACAAATATATAGTTGATTAAAGTTTACGATCACGGCAAAATCATGCTCCTCGCTCAATATCTGTTACTTTTGTAGCTAATAACTAAAATTAAGCTCTCGATACATTTTTTACTATGTCTATTTAGAATAAAAAGGACCAATCATTATGCGCCAAATTCTCAGTAACTTGTCAATCAAGTTACAGGTTGTCGTACCGGTTATCATTACCATGGTGCTGTTACTTGCCGGCATTGCTTACAGCACATCGACATTGAAGAGTAACTTTCAGCAAGACAAAACATCGACTGAAAATTTAATCGAAAATAAAGAAGCGATAATTAAAATTATTGATAATACCTATGGGATGCGCATTAAAGCGATCTATAGCTTATTTCGCACCAATGATTTGGATGCCTTAGAAAGCAATTTAAATAAAAAGCTCACGGCGAACCATAAGCTACTCGACCAACTGAATTCTATTCCAGAATTGCGTGAAGCCGTCCAACGATTACGAAAAGCGGGCAATGAATACGTGTCTTTTTCTATACAAACTATGCTGCCAATATTAAAACAAAAGCATCTTCATGGTATGGATCGAGCTTTAGAGCAGCGCTATGCCCGAGCATCAGAAACCTATCGTTTAAAAGGTCAAGAAATGGTGAATGCCATTAATGCCTTATCATCCAAGCTCAATCAGCACGCTTTGCTAGAAGTGAAGGCCAATTCTGCCCATTCCTCCGATGTAATGGACAATACCACGCTTGGGTTAATCGTTATTTTGCTCCTCGCTACCGGCGCTAGCTGGGGTTTAGCGAGTATAATTGTCGCCCCCATTCAAAAACTACAGACCGTCATGAATGCCGTGTCTTCAGGTAACCTAACCGTCAAAGCCAAGGTAGAAGGAAATAACGAAATATCGCAACTAGCAGACAATATCAATGCAACCGTTGCGCATTTACGTAATACCATGGGCTCGCTTGTTCGCGTGAGTGAAAACGTTGCGTCTGCTTCGACAGAACTCGCTGCTGTCATGACACAAGCTTCGGTCAATTCAGATCAAGAAAAACAAGAAGTAGAGCAAGTGGCTTCTGCCGTCAATCAGCTAGAAAGTACCGCGAATAATGTCACAGACAATGCTCAACAAGCAGATAATGCAGCATTGAGAGCGAAGGAAGTGACAGAAGACAGCTTAAAAATGTTTGCCTCAAGCCAACAAGCCAATAACAAAATGATGAGCCAGCTTACCGCCTCTGCGGATGTGGTTAGCAATCTTAAAATGCAATCTGAGAAAATTGGTCAGGTCATCGAAGTCATTCAAAGTATTTCAGAACAAACCAATTTATTGGCATTGAATGCGGCCATTGAAGCGGCTCGTGCGGGTGAATCGGGGCGTGGGTTCGCGGTCGTTGCCGATGAAGTGCGTATGCTAGCGGCCCGAACGCAAGATTCCACCAAAGAAATCCAAACGATTATCGAAGAGCTGCAAACTCAATCGGGTACGGCAAACAGCAGTATGGTGGTAACGTTAGACACGCTCAATGAGAGCCAAGAAATGTCGACTCAATTGAGTCAATTCCTGAATCGCATCAATGATACGATAGAAGAACTCACCGGCATTAATGCGCAAGTCGCCAGCGCTTCAGAAGAGCAAAGACATGTGACAGCCGACATTAATAAAAACCTGACGAATATTTATGAATTGGTCAGCCAAAATGTTGCGGGTATTACCCAATCAGCGTCGGCAAGCCAAGAATTATCTAGCCTGGCCGAGCAGCAAAATCACGAACTGAGTCACTTTTCAATATAAAGATACTCAGGTATAAAAAAGGCAACCCCATGGGTTGCCTTTTTATTGCCTGTTACATTACACCGAATCACTTATTTTATTCATCGTCATCATCAATAATTGGGGCTTTTTTCTTTTTCGGAATAAACACGTTATCACCAACATCGACATTATTATAAAAGCTCTTATCCCGTTTCACTGGTTTCTTGGCCACTTTTTTCGGTTTTGCTTTCTGTTTCGCTACATTGTCGATTGTTTTCTTCACCGCTTTGTTGACCGGTTTAATCCCTTTAAACTTACCTTCCAACCCTTCTAGAATACTGAACGACATTTCCTGTTGAAGGTAACGTTCAACCCGCTTCAGACTTTCCCAATCTTTCGGGCCTACAAATGAAATCGCATCGCCCGTATTTCCGGCACGTCCAGTACGACCAACTCGGTGCACATATTCTTCGGTATGCTTTGGCATATCGAAGTTGACGACATGCGTGACATTCGAAATATCAAGCCCTCGTGATGCAACATCCGTTGTAACAAGGATCTTAAATACCGCTCTCTCAAACTGGCTCATAATGGTATTTCGCTGTGTTTGATTGAGGTTACCACTTAACGCCACAGCTTTGAGTGCGCGCTCATTAAGCTTATCGGTCAAGCGCTCTGTATCCCCTCGGGTGGCGGTAAAGATAATTAATTGACGGTAGTTTTCTTGCTCAAGAATACGATCAAGTAGTGCTTCCTTATGATCCAAATGGTCACATAAGTAAAAACGCTGTGTTATGTCTTTATCAACAGAGTTCGACGTTCCCACTGAAATACTCTTTGGTACATTCAGCATTTCAGAGGCAATATCGTTGACTTGATCATGATCTAACGTAGCAGAAAATAACAAGGTTTGACGACGTCTGTGCTTGGCTGCGCGATGGATACGGCGTAACTGAGGGGCAAACCCTAAATCGAGCATACGGTCCGCTTCATCTAAAACCAACGTTTCCAAACCATCCAAAAATAGGGAACGATGATCAAGGTGGTCTGCAAGACGCCCCGGTGTTGCCACGATAAAACGTGGATAGCGACGCAATGCTTTAACTTGATCGTTAAAGTTCTCACCACCGGAAATAAGCGTTGCGGTATAACTAAAACCAGCCAACATGGTCCGCAACTCACTGTAAACTTGTTTCGCTAACTCACGAGTAGGAACGAGAATAACACCTCGAGGATCTCGTGCAGAAAATGCCTTACTTTTAAGGGATTTATGCAGCATAGGCAGTAAAAATGCCAAGGTTTTTCCTGAGCCCGTTTTTGAGGAGGCCAGTAAGTCTTTCCCTAACATAGAATACGGAATGGCTTGCTGCTGGATTTCAGTCGGTGTTTTGAAATCATAGTGCAACAAGTTCTTCAATAAACGATTATCTAAGCCTAAATCTTTAAACTGCAAAGGATTCTCCAAGTTAAATGTTTGCCCGCATGATTCAGGCAAATAGTATCAATTAAAAACAGGGTATATTACCGCGAAATCGAGTATTAAGCATAGCGAATCTGACAAATATTATAGCCATTTCACCTAAATGCATAAGCTCTATGAATGTGAACCTAGATCACAGATTCACACAGGATAAGAAAAAATAGACATTTCTTGATGAAATCTTTGGCTTTTTTTTACTTTCAGGCTCGCAGAGTCATGGCATTTAGCACTACACTATAGGGGTAATTGTTTTACTTACACTTTTGCGATAACTCATCGCGACAAACGACAATAATCAAGGAGTTCATTATGAACAAGATGTTACTGGCTGCAGCAACGTCATCAGTTCTTTTATTGGCAGGTTGTGCATCGGGCACCGACGGCGAAGCAAGTACCTCTAAGCTCGATAACTTAACAAACCAAGTTGAGCAACTGAAAGATGAAGTCGCGTCATTAAAAACAGAACATGCGGCGCTAGCGTCTAAAACCAATCAAGCAGCGGATGCAGCAATGGCAGCGCAAGACGAAGCTCAACGCGCCAACAAACGCATTGATAATATCGCTCAGTCTTATACTAAATAAGCCGAATTTATCTCAAAAAAGAGCCAGCATATGCTGGCTCTTTTTTGTTATTTTCGATGGCTACCGCATATTTATTCAGGCCGTGATGCCACTCGCACAGGCACACCATTTTCAGCCATGATCGCCGCTTTCGCTCTCTGTTTAGATTGGTTAAATGCTTTCAACCACCATCCTAATTCTGCAGGAACAACCAAGTGTTCCTTCGACCCATTACTGCGAGTCAATGGCTCATGCGCTTCTAGGTATACATGGTGATCGGGCTCAAGACTGACTTTTACAGGGTCGTTAATCACTCGCACCTTTGTTCCGGTCTTAACTTGATGAAACAGCCATTTAATATTTTTTGGCTCCATGCGAATACAACCGGAACTAACCCGTAAACCAATCCCAAAATTCTTGTTGGTCCCATGGATTAAATAGGTCCCGTCGCCATAGGCTAAACGCAGTGCATAATCGCCTAAAGGATTGTCCGGCCCAGCGGGAACAACCGCGGGTAACGTTTTACCCTTCTTTTCATACTCACTACGAATCGACTGTGGAGGCGTCCAAGTTGGATGGGGCCGCTTTTGGCTAATCACGGTTTTCATAACCGGAGTATCGCGGCCAATTCGGCCAATGCCCACCGGAAAAATACTCACTGTGTGTTTACTTGGCTCAAAATAATACAGCCTTAATTCAGCCAAATTAATTACAACTCCTTGATATTCAACATCAGGCAAAATGATTTGCGAGGGAATCGTCAGCACGTAACCGGCTTTCGGCAAGAAAGGGTCAACACCTTTGTTGGCCGCCATTAGAGCCAGAAACCCCACATCGTACTGCTTGGCAATTTGCGCCATAGACTCACCCTTTTTAACGATGTGGTACTGCAGGTTGCCGACGATACGACTGTCTTTCATCGGAAAATCATAAGTTGTGGCCAAAGCAGGCGACATCATCGCACTGCTTAATAGCCCCAACAGTACGATAACTTTCAACAGCATGTTATTCATTACCTTTAGCCTGTTTGTATAGGCTTAAGGTTACTTCCCTTTCTGCTTTATGATCAACTATTGGTTGCGGATAATTCAACGTTTGCTCTGCTTTCCAAGGCTGATGAATAGTTTTATTATCCAATGCAGATAGCTCAGGTACCCAACGACGAATGAACTCCCCTGTCGGATCAAATTTTTCACTCTGCGTCGTAGGATTAAAAATCCGAAAATAGGGCTGACCATCACACCCAGTTGATGCAGACCATTGCCAACCACCATTATTGG
Source organism: Vibrio sp. (assembly GCA_052087065.1). Taxonomy (GTDB): domain Bacteria; phylum Pseudomonadota; class Gammaproteobacteria; order Enterobacterales; family Vibrionaceae; genus Vibrio. The sequence goes on from JBQGON010000045.1 coordinate 9,732, forward strand.
CGGCATAGTCACCATCGACCAGTTGGCGCATAAAATACTGTTCACCATGGCGCCAATGAATATGCAAATCTTTTGTGAGAAAACTGGCGGTAATCATACGTAACCGATTGTGCATCCAACCCGTATTATTCAATTGCCTCATCGCGGCATCGACAATTGGGTACCCCGTACGTCCCTGTGACCATGCTTGAAAATAGCGATCATTGTGTTGCCATTGAATGTTTTTTGCCCAGCGATGGAAGTTATCTCCTTTGCATAGACGAGGTTCGAAATACATTAAATGCTGGTAGAACTCACGCCAAATCACCTCACTTAGCCACGTTGTAGCGCCTTCACTCAATTGGCCCGAGGGGGTTTCTGCCTGCAACCTTGCCATACATTGCCTTGGGGACAACGCGCCAATGGCTAAATAGGGAGAAAGTAAGCTAGTTCCTTCCTCTGCAGGGTAGTCTCGTTGCGTTTGGTATTCATTCACCGTCTGATGACAAAAAGAGCGTAACTGCTGGCGTATACCATCAAAATCAACAACATAATCACCGCTATCCACGCGAGGATAATCAAACACCTGATCATGAGACCACAGCCATTGCTGAGCGGTATTAGACAGTGCCGCGGCAGTGGTGACTGGCACGGTCTTCGTAATTTGTGGCCAACTCACCTGCTTGAGCCACGCCTTTTTAAACGGCGTGAATACCTTGAAGTATTCGCCCTGCTGATTGAGAACAGAACCAGGAGCCTGTACGCACTTATCATCAAAGCCGCTCCACCCAATGTCTCTATCGTCACACAACTGCTCGGCGTGCTGGTCACGTAAGGTTTCATTAAGTTCATAGTCCTTGTTTACATAAATATGCTTAGCCTTTAGCTCAGCAGCAACATCAAGTAACAGGTCAACCGATTGGGTAAAGTCATCACACTGGCGGTACAAGAGCGGAATCGAATAGGCATTTAACTCTTTTTGTAACTCAAATAAGCGTCGATAGATTAAGTCCGCCTGAATAGGCGCCATATCATGATATTGCCACTGCTTCGGCGTCGCGATAAACAACGCGGCAACAGGTTCGCCGCTCTTAATCGCTCGGTTAAGCGCGGCATTATCAATCGATCGTAAATCCCTGCGTAGCCAGACTAATCTCATATGAAATCCTTAGGTAATCAACGTATTTAATACATCTGATAAACGACATTCACCGCTGAAACCCGCTTGAATATCACGAATCTGTTCGTACTGCACAGCGGTTAGACTGCGATTAGAAAAAATACCAAGGTGGGAATAGGACTTCAGTAGATCGCTGCCGACTAAACTGGAGACATCTTCAACGCCATCTAAGAAAGTTACATTGAGCCCTTGCTCAGATAATTTGAGCATCCACAACCAAGCATGAATATTACCGGCCGCATCCATACTCAAACAAAGACACCGGTCTTTGTGGCGGACTTTATTGTCAGCTTCGTAAATCCCCACTAACGTGCTCAGCATTAACGTCTGCAATAACCCTTTTTGGATACTACGCAATGAACCTTTAACGTGCTCTAACGTTTCTAGAACCGGGTTAAGCAACTTCGTTTCCACCAAATCTAATGGATACTCTTTAAACACCGTAGAAATAATCTGCTGTGCTTTATTACGATGCAACGTTGAAAGGGCGTCAAGCAGTGCGGCGCACTCTGCTAACTCATTGGGCTTATCCAGTTCAATGTCCGATGGCTGCCCGAGTAATAGTGGTTTTACTTTACCGATGGATACGCCCTTCGCCAGCCAGCCTTGAATTTTACGAATGGTTGCAATATCACTCGATAGATATAAGCGGTGTCCTTTTTCAGTGCGCTGGGGCTGCACCAAACTATAACGACGTTGCCAAGCTCGCAATGTGACAGGCTTTATACCCGTTAATTCAGACACTTCTCGAATGCTATACAATGGTTCATCACAAGCCATAGCGTAATTTTAACTCCTGTGGATAAGGTTCTAAATAGCGTTGCTGGCTCAAATACTCATCAGGATACATCGCTAAGTAGTGTTTAATTAGTGTGACCGGAGCCAACAGAGGTAACACTCCTTGGCGATAGTCATGAATAACTTGACTGAGCTCTGCTTTCTGATCTTTAGATAAATCCCGCTTAAAATAGCCTTGAAAATGCATCAATACATTGGTGTTATTTTTTCGGCTCGCTCGGCGGGACAACGCATTCATTAAACCCAGTCGATATTCTTCAATAAAAGTATCGAGCTCATATTCTTTAATACTTGCGACCATACGACCGAGCGAACGATAAGATTGGGGATCGTGCGCCATTAGCATGAGCTTGTATCGGGAATGGAAATTGACAATATCTTTTGCGGTCGGCTCATCGCCAAGCGATTCATATAGATCATGTAGACTGAAAACTCGTGTCACGAAATTTTCACGTAATACATCGTCATGTAGGCGTCCATCTTCTTCAATAGGCAGCCATGGCAATTGTTCTTGTAATTGGCGAGTGTACAGACCCACACCATCCTTCTCGGCGAAATTCTCGCGATAGACTTTGACACGCTCCATTCCACATGTGGGGGATTTAGCACAAACCACATAGCCACACAAAGGCAGTGCTTGTAATTCTGAGGCTTTTGACTGGGAAAATTGGTTCATTGAATCCGTATAATCTTGCGAGTCGTCTTTGGTTTCCACTAAGGCAATACGCTCTTTCTCTTGCACTAAACGAATCGCTTTGCGTGGTATTGGCATGCCAATCGCTACTTCAGGACAAATCGGCAGAAATTCCACAAAACTCCCAAGTTCATCAGTCACAAATGCATTGCGCTTGTGACCACCATCAAATCGTACTTGTTCACCTAAGACACAAGCACTTATTCCAACTAAAATAGAGTGTGCTGCCATGGAATTACCTTGTACAAATAGATATTTTGTATAGGTATAACATAAGGGAATGAGTTATACAAATTCAATAACTGTATAAATACTCGCTTTTACAGAATATATATTGTTTTTCAATAAATTATAAAGAAACTCTGGATAAAAAATTAATTAGAACAGTACGAGAAAATGCGTTTATTACTGAAATCAACTTTTGCCTAACATGATGGTAAGGTACAATGACTGGGATATTTATATAATTAGCACGTTGGTGAACAGGTAGCCTGCAAAAGAAGCGTATATTCAACTATCAATCATAGTAATTCTCGTGAAATAGCAGTCCATTACTATTATAGGAACAACACATTTATACTATGTGCCAAAGGGTATACAGATTTGACGAATTATTGCCGCTTAAATGATGAAACGATTCAAGAACTTGATAATGAATTGATGGTTGATCCAACTCACGCCTGTGAAAAGATTGAACGCCTGCTAAGTGATGAATCAACGCCTCAACAGCCTATTTTCCGACTGCAACTGATGATGTTAGCGGCAAATTTTTATTTGGATAACGAACAACTGCCAAAGAGCTTAAAACACATTCGTCAAGCTTACCGCCTCCAGCAGACCCTAGAGACCGATGATTATCTCGCTGAGATCCTCCATGTACACGCGCTTATTTTTTGGAAGCAAGCGAAATACTATTCTGCACTGCAGTTTTGGACTCGTACCCTTGAATTATCGGCCTGGTCAAACAGTACTGATGTACAAATACAAGCGCTTATTGGTCTGGGTAATGTATGGCGAGCAACAAGTGTCTACAATTTGGCGAAGGTCACTCATGAACTGGCAGTAAAAATAGCCAATCATACACGTCAGGCTCAGTTAGAGATTCGTTCTCGTATTTTTCTCTCTTGGGATTTGTACTTATTGAAACAGTACCCTTCTATGCTAACGGAACTGGAAGTAGCGGAAGATTTACTCAAAAGTACTCCCAACAACACCTTAAAAGCCCAAGCTTTCGATTTTAGAGCCGCCGCATTATTAGAATTAGACTGTATCGAAGATGCGCATCAGGCCACGACTATTGCCCAAACGCTAGCTGAAACTCATGGCTTTGATGAAATGCATATTTTGGCGCTCATCAATAAAGCCAAAATTGACGTACGCAGAGAGATGCCGAAGCTAGCACTGGAATGGTTGGTGAAAGCGGAAAACATTGCCAATGCTAACAGCATTAATCATGAATTACTGACACTTATATACTACCAGCAATCGGTGACCGCCGAATCATTAGCTCAGTATAAAAATGCGCTCAATGCTTATCAGCGCTTTCGCTTTCACTCGTTAGAGCATAAGCGTGAAGCCGCCATGCAATTAGGGCTCGATAAAGCACGGAAGTCGAAAAGTTTGCACGAACAGCGCGCGCGTAAAATCATTAATCGCCTACGCGGTCAATATGACTTTGATTCGGGTAAACAGCTTCCAAAATTGGTATCGGAAACGCTTTGGTGGGAGCGTTTAGTAGAATTTAAAACCCAGTTAAAAGATTCCAACTATTCGGTTATCATGATTCAACATGCCAGTCCTGAGCATGTTGATAGCTGTACCGAAACGGCACATAGTCTCTCTGGACCGGGCGATTATTTAGCTCGACTAGATAGTACTCATTTAGGTTGGCTAATTAATTCCAAAGGTAGCTCCGCCTCTGAACTCTATGAGATATTGCGTCAGATGTTGATGATATATCCTTGGGAGCGACAAGGACTAGCCAAAACACTCCCCAGTGTCTCGTTACATAATATTTTAATGTTCCCATTTACGTTAGAGCAACTAGAACTAGAAGAAAGCTCAATCATAGGACAAAATTAATCTCATGGAAGCATTACTAAAAAAAGTACAAGACTATGGGTATGATGTCACCCATCTATCAGGGCAAGAGGCAATTGCTTCATGGGAAAAGATTCGTCAAAACATCGCAGAGACCGATGTCGAACATGCCCTGTGTTTACTGATTACTTCGGAATATCTGATTAACTCAGGAAGCTACGAAAAAAGTATTCAATACTTAGACGACGCGCTCAATCTCGTTATTGATGATAACCACAATATGGAATTACAGTTATCAATTAAGCAAAGTTTATGCGAATGCTACATCGCGACAAAACAGTACACACTCGCGCTAGACGAATATGTGTTGATGACCAAACTCGCGATCCAAAACTATGATTTAGACACCCATGCTTCAGCCATTATTGGCATGGGCCGTATGTGCGAACATTTTGGCGATTATAATCGTGCCAATCGTTATTATAAAAAACTCGACCGGATTGATCATGCGCTATCCAGTCGCAGTTTACGTTTACAGTATAAACTCTATAAACTCGGTAGCTATATTCGTTTGAAGCGCTATAAGGCAGCGCAAGTTTTGCTGTTAGAGTGTGAAGAATTATCCATTCTTGTTAATGATAAAATACTCAATGGAAAGGTTTTGTTATATAAATCAAAAATATACCGACTGCAAGGACAATTCAGTGCTGCGTTAAAAATCTTGTCGTCTATCTCCTATACTCTCGGTGCAGTCCATGACAATTGGTTTGCGTGTGCGTGTCGAATAGAACAAGCATATTGCCTTTATCATCTTAATAAATCGCATATTGCCATGTATTTACTCGACAACGCCCAGCGTCGCGCAACTCACTCGTATCACCCAAAACTCAAAATCGATTTGTACAATGCTTATAGCGATCTCTATGTTCAATCGGGAAAATACCAACAAGCATTGCAGTATGAAAAATTGGCGTTCGCATGCGAGTCAGAACTGATTGAGCTGATGCCAATAGCCGAGTTGGGACCCAACCAGCTGCGCCGCCTGTCACAACTCGATTTACAACTGAAGTTAATTCTCTCTGAAATCGAAAACCGAGAACTCAAAGAAACAACAGAGACACAACGCAATGCAGTTGCACAACTACAGCAAGACGTATTCACCGATCCCTTAACACAAATGCACAATCGCCGTTGGCTCGATAGTCAATTAAAAGATATGTTGTTGCATGACACGGATTTCGCTTTTTTAATCATCGATATTGATCATTTTAAATCGATTAATGATGAATATAGTCACTTGATTGGTGATCAAGCAATTAGCCGAGTATCTTTGGAAATCCGACATTATTTCAATAGAGCAGGACAACACTGGGTACGCTTTGGTGGTGAAGAATTCTTGGTTATCATAGAGAATGAAAGTTTAGAAAGGGTGAAAATGTTAGCGGAAGACCTACGCCACAACATTGCACAGGCCGACTGGAGCTATATCCTAGGCGATAGACAACTAACTGTCAGTATTGGCGCCACCTTACATCGTCCGGGAGAAAATACCCAGAGAACCTTTCACCGCGCAGATAAAGCGTTATATAGGGCAAAAGCTAACGGTCGTAACCAAGTTTGCCATGAAGACTAAATACTCACCCGCCGCGTAGCCTATTGAGTGTCAGAGCGTCATTTTTTAGCGTTTTGTTCTGATAAAAAAAGAGCCAATCGTAATGATACGATTGGCTTAAATATCGTGTGAACAAATACGTTCACTAACAACGTCAGTTGGCTAGGTGACTCTGGCTTAAAGAGTCAATTTATATAATGCATGATACATGCCAAGTTTTACTCTCCCCGTTTTATCAGGGAATTTTCCTGTTTTAGACCAATAACTGCGCACACTGCCGACCTTTTTTGCAAAATGCTATTCCCATATTGCAAAAAATTGCATCGTCCTTGCTATGCTTAAGCAAAGCCTTTGCAAGTTTTTATTCTACCGCACTCAAACCCATAAAATTTCGTTATACTGCACTACATTCTCAGTAAATTAGTTGGCTTAAGGTATCGAATGAATTACATAAGTACTTACTTGAAAGGCATCGCTATGGGAGCCGCCGATGTGGTTCCCGGTGTCTCTGGTGGCACTATCGCGTTTATCACTGGCGTCTACGATACGTTGTTAGAAAGCATCCGCCGCGTTAATCCGAGTTTAATCTCGATGTGGCGTCAGCAAGGCTTTAAAGCGGTCTGTAAACACATTAATCTTTTCTTTTTACTTGCTCTTTTTGGTGGCATTCTCACCAGTATATTAACCTTAGCCAAACTGATTTCTTGGCTTTTAGATACCCATCCGACGCCAACATGGTCCTTTTTCTTTGGACTCATTTTGGTGTCGGTGTATCACATGATGAAACAAATAGAACACAAGCAGATACCACAGTGGTTGACGCTATTACTGGGCATTGCGATTGCTTATAGTATTACTGAAATAAAACCGATCACTATGGACGCCACTGGCATCAATATCTTCATTGCGGGCTCTATTGCCATTTGTGCGATGATTTTACCGGGTATTTCAGGCAGTTTTATTCTCTTGCTATTAGGGATGTACGCACCTATTTTAGGGGCGGTAAAATCGATGCAGTTCGAAGTGATTGGTTTATTTGCAATTGGCTGTGTGGCAGGTTTGATGACGTTTTCACACGTGTTGTCATGGCTATTGAATCGCCATCGCGATACAACTCTCATGCTATTAACAGGTTTAATGCTGGGAACGCTACCCAAAATCTGGCCTTGGAAGGAGACGCTGACTTGGCGTACCAATTCACATGGTGAACAGGTACCGTTACTGCAAGAAAACTTATCACCATTTAACTATGAAGCCGTCACCTCTCATCCCCCTCAGCTACTGTTAGCGATAGTCATGATGCTATGTGCCATTGCGGCAGTCCTAGGATTAGAAAAATACGCGAGTCACAATAATCACTAACACTCACTGACATCACTTATGGTGAGGTATAACCTCATCATAAGTGTATTCGCGGTATAATCGCCGTCTATTTATGATCGGATAACCTCACATGAAACAATTTTTCGCCTTGATACTACTTTCCCTGACGGTGAGTCAGAGTGCACAGAGCAAACCGACGGCCAATGTTACCGTGATTCAACCTTATGTAACGGTGACCAAAGCAGCCCAATTAAGCGGCTTTGTCTACGGTAAAATTGTCAACAACTCTCATAAAACGCAGACATTAATCAAAGTCACCACCAGCGCCTCAACACGTGTCGAAATGCAGACCATGGATAGCCATAGCTCAAAAGCGATCGGACACAAGTTGGATGAGCTTACGATTCCAGCGCAGAGCTCCAAAGTTTTAGAGCCAGGAGACACACGCATTGCTTTATTAGGACTAGTGAAACCGTTAGAAGCTCATCAACACATCACGTTAACGCTGCACTTTGCCAACCAAAAGTCCATTAGTGTGGAAGTCCCTGTGCGTTTAAGCTTAAAAGATTCGATGCACTCACCTGGCATTATTCCTGCTCCAATAGAGCAGAAAGTGACGCATTAATATTCATTCCTAGAATCAGACAAGCCAATAATCGCTGGCAGCTATATCTCCGCTTTAATATCAGTAAGAAACCGGCTTCCAAGATGAAATTTTTCTCGCCGTATACCTCATAACACTGCGTACCACTAATTTTTTTACCAATACTGCAATAAACCCTAGACAGCTCCACTGATGACGTTAGTATTGTTTACTATTCAACATGCACATTAAAAATTGTCACACACCATTTTTATATAGGAATAAATATGCAAAGCAGTAACATAGTGCAACGCTATGCTCAAGGGAATCTGGTCCTCCAAATCGTCGTGGGTATTATTGCGGGTGTCGTTCTCGCTCTCGTTTCTCCGGCCGCAGCCATTAGTGTCAAATTACTTGGTTCACTGTTTGTAGGGGCACTTAAAGCCGTTGCGCCTATTCTCGTATTTATTTTGGTAGCGGCATCGATTGCTAACCAGAAAAAAAATCAAAGTTCTAACATGCGCCCAGTTGTCACTTTATATTTAGTGGGAACATTCGCCGCATCATTGACAGCAGTCGCTCTAAGCTTTCTCTTTCCCACAACATTAAACCTTGGTGACTCAGTAACAGGCACCACTCCCCCACAAGGTATTAGTGAAGTATTACATACATTGCTATTTAAACTGGTCGATAACCCAATCAGTGCATTAATGAATGCCAACTACATTGGTATTTTGGCTTGGGCTATTGGCTTAGGACTTGCCCTTCATCACGCATCAGAAAGTACGAAAGGTGTCTTTGAAGATCTCAGTCATGGCGTGTCACAAATTGTTCGCTTTATTATCCGTCTTGCACCGATTGGTATTTTCGGTTTAGTTGCCTCCACTTTTGCCACAACTGGCTTTGATTCACTGTTAAACTTTGGGCACTTACTCGCGGTATTACTAAGCGCTATGCTATTTATTGCCTTAATTGTCAATCCACTGATTGTCTACATTAAAACAGGTGTTAATCCTTACCCATTAGTTCTCCAGTGTTTACGAGAAAGTGGCGTTACCGCATTTTTCACTCGTTCAAGTGCCGCCAACATTCCGGTGAATATGAACCTGTGTGAAAAACTAAAGTTAGATGAAGATACTTACTCCGTTTCTATTCCACTTGGCGCAACGATTAATATGGGCGGAGCCGCGATTACCATTACCGTACTCACACTGGCCGCTGTGCATACGCTAGGTATCGATATTGATATTACTACGGCTATTCTACTAAGTTTAGTTGCCGCAATTTCAGCCTGCGGCGCATCAGGCGTTGCTGGGGGCTCACTCCTTTTAATTCCATTAGCATGCAGCCTATTTGGTATTTCTAACGATGTCGCCATGCAGGTAGTCGGCGTCGGCTTTATTATCGGAGTTATCCAAGACTCAGCCGAAACCGCCTTAAACAGTTCAACTGATGTGGTATTTACTGCTGCAGTGTGTCGCAGTAAACAGCAATAACGCGAATGTTTAAACATAAAAAAACCGACATTTCGTCGGTTTTTTTTGCTTTTCATTCGTGGCTAAAAATGTTTTTGCGTAAAATCTAACGATGATTTCGTATCCGCAGAGTCTGCCATATTGTCCACTGGTGTTGAGTTTGGCAACGCCTCTTGATGTGCCTCACCTAACGACTCGTCCGACTGCTCCGCATCTTGCTCTGTAATATCTGAAGATAACTGTTCAAATGATACATCAGATTTTTCTTCATCTAACAGTGGGATAGGACGTTTATACAAACGATTCAATACGCGAATAACGGCATGCTCAGACACCTGTTTATTGATAATTTTTTTATACAATGGCTTCGCCAAAGACTGCAACCCAACCACAGATTCGACACCAATGGTCGCGCCTACAGAATCGCGGATAACTTTTGCGGGTTCGTATTGAC
>JBQGON010000045.1:19879-21703 GCA_052087065.1 Vibrio sp.
TTGACACATTGCAGACAGAAAAAACCAGATATACGCAATTTCATTGCCATTTTTTCCATAATCCATCCATGCATGACCTGCATGAAACATCGCTTCACGACTACCCCGTTCTGATGCGCGTTCTAACCAATAACACGCTTTGCGATGGTCACTGGCCACACCAACACCATTGAGGTAATGCAACCCCAATTTCATCATCGCGGCGGTATTCCCCATTGTAACGGCTTTATATAACCAATAATTCGCATCGCTCGGCGAAGGCGATGTGTTCTCTTTAGAAGTACACCAATCAGCCATAAACAAAATGGCGTCAATGAGGTTCTTTTCCGCGGCTTCCTGCATAAACGTTAATCCTCGCTTAACATTTACCTCAGTCCCCGCTCCTTCAATAAAGAGCTTACCCAGCTCCACCTTCGCGGAGAGATCACCATCCTGAGCCCGTATATAGGTTTCCCAAAAGTGAATTTTTTCATCCATGATGGCATCTGTACGCATACGCTTAGCTAAGCGTATCAAGCCGAATATGCCATTTCTATCATCCATAGAGGCCGCTTTTTCGTACCAAAAAAACGCTTCATTAATATTTCCACGTTCTGCCTCTTTGGCAAGATACAACATCGTTGGCACATGACCCGATTCAGCTTTGAATAAACGTTCCTTACGTTCTTGCTCACGCATGCGTTGCAATGCTTTATGATACGCGATTTCTTTGGCGGCTTTTTCTTCTTTTAGTCGACGTTTGCGCATCGATAAAGCAATCATCCAAATAAAAATAAGAATGAGGGAAACCCCTAAAACACCGACCGCAATTCCAATATTATCCATTGAGTAATATTCTTTCTCTTTGTTTAATTACACCCGAATGCGTGCTAGACACCCAGTATACATACATCAATTTGTAATAAAGCCTATCATACCTTAAGCGCGCCCAATTACCCATCGACCCTATTTACCGTATTTAATCAGAGTAAACAAAAGCGCCCGTATGATTCATTCCGCTCGTGACCTTTTCTTAGATAGACATCACATTCAAGATAGGCTCATGCTCAAATAATGTCAGCAGCGGCTCTTTAAGATAACGCTGTCACCTATTTACGCGTTTTCTTATCAAGAATCCATACCTCGCATGGCGTATTTTTCACCACCACAACTTGACCTATTAAAAACAAAGGCTTTAACTAAAGGATAAGGCTTAAAAAGTCATCACTCACACGGAAGAAGTCGAATATTATCATGAATGATCTGTTCTCTACTCCTTACCCTCTCGGCGCAACACTTAATTCTCAAGGGTGCAATTTTGCTATCTATGCTCCCGCCAGTTCAGATATCCAATTAGCGCTATTCGATGAATCGGGCGAACACTACACTGCGTATCAGTTGCAACATGAATATGCCAATATTAAACATACGTGTATTCCTGATGTTAAGGAAGGCCAGCTATATGGTTTTATTGTCACAATCAATAACAAGCCGCACTATATCGCGGACCCCTATGCCCAAGCGATTTCAGCGCCTTTAAACTACACTCCTCCTTTCGACGAGAAAACCAGTTTCACCTTGGCTAAATGTGTCGTTACCGCCGATCAATTTGACTGGCATGATAGCGTCATGCCCAAACGGCCTAGAGAAGAAATGATATTGTGTGAAACTCATGTGAAAGGACTCACTCAATTACACCCTGATGTTCCCCCTCGCGAGAATGGCACCTATTTAGGTTTGGTCAGTGAACCCATGCTTGAGTTCTATGAACAACAAAACATTAATACCTTACAATTGTTACCGATTGCAGCCTGCATGCATGAGCCGCACTTATTAGAATTGGAT
>JBQGON010000046.1:0-21666 GCA_052087065.1 Vibrio sp.
GCCCTACAGGATTCGAACCTGTGACCACCTGCTTAGAAGGCAGGTGCTCTATCCAACTGAGCTAAGGGCGCGTTACAGGAAAAGGATTATACGAGTTAGTGTGTGTAAATCAATGAATTTATCGATGAAATCGGTTTAGGTGCCTAAAAAGTTATCAACACCGAATTAATTGCTCAAAAAGCCCCCTAGGCAAACGTTTGCTTGTGGATGTTCATGTCGTAATCTGCGACAATAGCGCGAAAATTTTCACGCATAATAAGTGTTAAGGAAAGTCATGACTGCCGTAAAAATAGATGGGAAGCACATATCGCAAACTGTGCGTTCTGAAGTTGCTGAGCGTGTACAAGCGCGTCTTGATAAGGGATTACGTGCCCCTGGGCTGGCTGTAGTGCTAGTCGGTGAAGATCCAGCATCACATGTTTATGTCGGGAGTAAACGCCGCGCGTGTGAAGAAGTGGGTTTCATTTCCAAATCGTACGACCTACCTGCGACAACGACAGAAAACGACATCATCCAGTTGGTCGATGAGCTTAACCAAGATCAAACCATTGATGGTATCCTCGTGCAGCTTCCTCTGCCAGAAGGCATCGACTCAACCAAAATTTTAGAACGGATTTCTCCGATGAAAGACGTCGATGGATTTCATCCCTACAACGTTGGTCGGTTATGTCAGCGTATACCAAAACTGCGCTCATGCACGCCTAAAGGTATTATCACCTTGCTAGAGCGTTATGATATTCCCTTGAAAGGCAAGCACGCCGTGATTGTTGGTGCGTCGAACATCGTCGGTCGTCCAATGACCTTAGAGCTTTTGCTCGCTGGCTGTACTACCACGACTTGTCATCGTTTTACCGAAGATTTAGCTTATCACATCAAGCAAGCCGATATCTTAGTGGTCGCCGTGGGTAAACCCAACTTCATCCCAGGCGAATGGGTCAAAGAAGGGGCGGTGGTTATCGATGTCGGTATCAATCGCTTAGATACAGGCAAGCTCATTGGTGATGTCGAGTTTGGTGTCGCCCAACAACGTGCTAGCTTTATTACACCAGTTCCAGGGGGCGTTGGCCCGATGACGGTCGCGACCTTGATAGAAAACACGCTCATCGCCTGCGAAACAAACGAAGCCGAGCAATAATCTCAGAAAGCAAAAAAGCAGCACTCAGTGCTGCTTTTTTATTAATGACGCAATGCTAAAACTTTTATCCGACGTAGGCTAAAACACCATTGCATCAGCCAAGTGCGAGACCGCTAACGCAAAATAATACGAACGGTTCCACTTCATGAGCACGTTGTAGTTATTATAAACTAGGTATACACGCCCTTTTTCGTCATCAGGTACGATGAGCCAAGCTTTAATATCATTTTTTAGCGATGGTAAAGCTCGCCCGTCATAACGGGTAATGCCCAGTTTATTCCATTGCGCCAGATATTTCCCTTTCTCGGCATTACGCCCCGCTAGACTGAGATCAAACCCTTTGGGCAATTTAACTTGACGCCCCCAAGTACGGTGCTCTTTCCAACCAGACTTACTCAGGTAATTCGCAGTAGATGCAAAGACATCTGCTTTGGAATCCCATATGTCTTTCTTACCATCGCCATCACCATCAGCCGCAAAGGATAAAAATGAACTTGGCATAAACTGGCACTGCCCCATCGCGCCAGCCCATGAGCCTTTCATGTGGCTAGCATCAATATGCCCTTCTTGCAGGATCTTCAGCGCAGCCATGGTTTGATTACGGAAGAATGCTTCACGCCGACCATCATAGGCCATGGTCGACAGTGCATCGATGACACTATAACCGCCAGTGAAGGTACCAAAATTACTTTCCACGCCCCACAATGCAACAATAAAGCGCGGTTGTACGCCGTATTTAGCGCCGATGGTTTGCAACTGAGGATAGTATTTTTTATACAAGGCTTTCGCCTTTTCCACTTTCCACTTTGGCACTGCACGTGGAATGTACTCATCAAGAGTGAGTTTCTTCTCCGGTTGATTACGATCGGCAACCACGGCTCGTGGCCGATATTTAACATCATTGAACGCCTCTTTCAGAATCTGCTCTGAAATCCCGTCTTGGCGCGCTTCTTGTTTTAAGCCTTCAACATATTTGTCAAAGCTCATATCCGCAGCGAGGACGGGGGATGCCAACGTCACGCCTAGAATGATAGAAAGTAACTTTCTCAAGATCTCCTCCTTGAGCTTATAGCCTATAATGACTTAATCGCTTGATGTGCCATCAAAGCGAGCTTTATCTTTCTTATAAGTCTCTAATAAATTTTCGGGTGGTGGTGGTAATTGCAAAAAGAACCCTTTGTCATTGAGCGACTCTTTTACATGCTCAATATCAACGGTGGCTAATTGACGATCTTTCAGGTTAATCAACATGACAAATACAGGTTTACCAAACATGTGTAACAAGGTGTCAGGCACCTGTGAAAAATCATCTCGTTTCGGTAAGTATAAATACGTACCTTCTTTTTTAGCACTCTTATAGATAGAACAAAGCATGGCAAGCCTTCAAGTGTAAAAAACGCGGGATTTATCGCGTTTTTATTTAGATAACAGTAAGTTTCCATAAAATTGACAGCAAATCACTCAAAAGGTTGTAAGATAACTTGCTGTAGTTAGCCATGAAATATAACATGACACCCCTAGTCTCAGGCAACGCCCTTTCACAATTAAAGCCATGAGTTTATCGAGGTCAAAGTAACAATGTCCAATATACCTGACCTAAAAGGCAGTAGTTTTACTTTGTCAGTATTACACCTTTCTGACAATCAAGTCGCAAATTGCGTCGACTTTTTAAAACAGAAGGTGGATCAGGCCCCCGCATTTTTTGCTGGCGCCCCGGTGGTCATTAATATTGAAAAAGTTGGCGGGGAGATAGATTTTCCAAGCCTCAAACAAGGTATCTCAGATGCCGGGTTTATTCCTGTCGGTGTAACAGGTTGCGCAAATAAACGAACGCAAAATTTTGCACGTGATGCTGGTTTTGCCGTTATGACAACCACGAACGCACCGAAAAATGTCCCAGCGTCACCCCGAGCACCAACGAAGGTGGTCGAAACCCCGATTCGTTCAGGGCAACAAGTGTACGCTAAAGACAGTGACTTAGTCATACTTAATCATGTCAGCCCAGGGGCAGAAGTGATTGCTGATGGGTCAATCCACATTTACGGGACATTGCGAGGCCGTGCCATCGCTGGTGCCAGTGGACAAAAGAAAGCACGAATCATATGTCAAGATTTACAAGCTGAACTCGTTTCTATTGCAGGGAACTATTGGCTCAGCGACCAAATTGAAAATGAGTTTTGGCAACAACGAGTGGTCCTCAAAATGCATGAAGATTCACTATACTTTGAATTGCTGACTCTATAAGTTTGAAAGGAAAAAAGAAAATGGCACGCATTATTGTCGTCACGTCAGGAAAAGGCGGTGTAGGTAAGACTACCTCTAGCGCAGCAATTGCCTCTGGTTTAGCACTGAAAGGCAAAAAGACCGCGGTCATCGATTTTGATATTGGCCTGCGTAATCTCGATTTAATTATGGGCTGTGAACGCCGTGTAGTCTACGATTTTGTCAATGTGATTAATGGTGAGTCAACGTTAAATCAAGCACTTATTAAAGATAAGCGCAATGAAAACTTATTTATTCTTCCCGCATCGCAAACGCGTGATAAAGAAGCGCTCACTGTTGATGGTGTGCAACGTATTCTCGATGAATTAACCGCAATGGAGTTTGACTTTGTCGTGTGTGATTCACCCGCAGGGATAGAGCAAGGCGCACTCATGGCGTTGTATTTTGCTGATGAAGCCATTGTAACGACCAACCCAGAAGTCTCTTCTGTGCGCGATTCCGACCGTATTCTTGGTATTCTTGATTCTAAGTCACGTCGTGCCGAGCAAGGGTTGGACCCAGTCAAACAACATCTATTGTTAACACGCTACAATCCATCGCGCGTCACGCAAGGCGAAATGCTAAGCGTGGAAGATGTTGAAGAGATATTACATATTCCGCTGTTAGGCGTTATTCCAGAGAGCCAAGCGGTTCTGAATGCCTCGAATAAAGGGACGCCGGTGATTTTCGACGATCAGTCAGATGCTGGCCAAGCTTACGATGATACCGTAAGCCGCTTACTCGGAGAGGACATTGAATTCCGCTTCCTCACTGAGCCTAGAAAAGGAATTTTTAAACGACTGTTTGGGGGCTAACGACACATGTCACTACTTGAATTTTTCCGTCCAACGAAAAAAACAACGGCAAGTCTGGCCAAAGAGCGCTTGCAGATTATCGTTGCCGAGCGTCGCAATGCAGACGAGCCAGCACCGACATATTTACCACAAATGAAAGAAGATATTCTTCAGGTGATTGCTAAGTATGTGGTCATTGATCCCAGCATGGTGGATTTAACCTTTGAGCAGAAAGGTGATGATATTTCAGTCTTAGAGCTGAATGTTAAATTACCAGACGAAGAAAAATAAGACACCATCACAATAAAAAAACCAGTCACTCGTGACTGGTTTTTTGTTTTTAACAAGAATCATTAACAACCGTAATGCTCAGCAATATACGCTTCAAATTCATCGCACATCGCTTCATTCGAGACCACATTCGATGCTAACGCACGAGAACCATCAACCACACGAATAGTGGCATTAAGCGGAGCCACTGGCGATTGCTGGCGGGACGCTAGGCCTTGAATTTTGTCGAGCTGGTGTTGCCATTCTTCCTCAACCGATAAGTTACACGCATCTGCTAGGTATTTGGCATTAAACCCTTCCCCTGTCAGCGACTGAATCGTTTCATTGTGCGAAAGGAAATTGCCTTTCTGCCAATAATGCTGCGCTAACAACGGGCCAATTTGTGGGTTATCGGTCAGATACCCAAACTGCTCAAGAAAATAAGCGCGCGTTTGATAGACGGCCATATGTGCGAGCAAGTAGCCATGATACGCACAGGCAGACTCATCCGATAATAAATGCGGCACAGACAACAATGGGCGCGGGCTACAGGTTAACCCTAGAATACGCTTTTCCGTTTCACGAGCGAGCTCTGTGATGGTTTGCGGTGTGAGTTCATCCTCACCGAGATGGTAGAGCGCACGCTCAAAATAAGGCACAACCATAATGCTACGCTCACGATAGGCTTTAAACGGTTGGCGGGCGGTAATCATGGCTTTAATGACATCATCAGGAACCGCTTGTCCTTGCTTGTCTAACGCATAGGTTTTTAACCAGTCAGCATCGGTTAACAAGCTATCACAAAACATAGATTGCGTTTCGGCATAGGCCATCGATGTCGGTGCAAATTCTTGAGAGAAACAAGGAGCATTCATCTTCACATTAGAGAAATGCGCCGCATGACCCCCTTCGTGGAATAACGTATTGATACCATCGTAACCACTGCCAATTTGGTCAGGCTTTGCATTACTGGTGAAGTTAACCTTCGCGGCAACCCAATCACCTTTGTCATAGAACGACGGGATTGGCCCATGACAGAACCCGTTAGGATACTTACCCTTGCGATCCAATAAATCAAGCGTTAGCTCGGCGCCAGAGTAATCAATGTTTAAACGGCCAAACGATTCAATCCAACGTCGTAGAGATTGCGAAAACGGCACATACGGATCCAAGTCGCGCATCACATCACCAGCAAAGGAGAACGTAAAGTTATGCCCATACAGCGCGGCATCTCCTTTCTCATCGGCTAACGCTTTTAAACTTTGCAAGTTGGTGTCTCGTGTCCGAGATTCAAAGTCATCAAGAATCGCAAACAGCGCATCTGCTGACATTTTTTCGCCTTTTTGCACCGAATAGTCGAAAAAGTTCGCGTACCCTAAAGTACGAGCAAATCGATTACGTAACTTAACTAGCTCAATAAAACCGTTGTGAAGTAGCCATTGCTCCAGATCCAGTAAGGCTTGATGAGCACTTTGACGTACCGCTTCATTATCATTCGTTCGTACCGTTGACCCCAAAGAAACTAAAGAAGCCTCGACGCTGTTTCCATGCGCATCTTGATAAGTCATCACATGCTGCTGCTTTTTCTCAAACAAGTCGGCTTCGAAACGGATTAACTCATCTTTTAATGCTTGCGCTTGATCCGATTCCAATGCATGAGATTCGAACATCGCCAGCCACCCTTGCAAGCCAATACGGGTTTGTTCACGCTCTTGCTCATCGGCAATCGCATCAACTGCAGCGAGCTGCTTTTTGACCGCGGTAATTTGCGTCCCTTGACTGAGAAACTTGGTCCAATCCATCTGTGCTTGCGCCGCGCCCTGATGGTCATCACTGAGCCCCATGTAGGTATCCCAAAAGAAATCTTCTTTGACACGGTGCGTGCTTAAATAACGTTGATTCAAGTCATTTAAATAGTCTGTTGCCGTCATAGTCATTTTTGTCTCAACTCCATCTTTGACTCAGGTAAGAAAACCCCATATTGCCATGGGGTGTGTTCGCTACGCGAGTTTTTTCATTAAGCGCGCCCCAACCACTTGGCGCCGCCATCCTTGCATAACATCGGGGGTTTTTTCAGGATCTTGATTGCCTTTCCACACCCAACTTAATAATTGATTCAATTGCTTTTTCGACGCCACAAATTCAGGCGCTAAACCATGACTATGCGCGGCCCCTTTGACGGTGTCTTTCAATTCTTTGAATAACTGCTTGTATCCAGGATAATCCACCAGCGTTTCAATCGGCTCTGGATATTCATCTTCACTTAATTGCAACGCATCTTTGACAATCATGGCAATTTTATTGCCATGGCGACGAATTGCGTGGGGGTCGAGTTCAGCCTCTTCCATGGCTTTAGGGGTTGTCAATTTCAAACGCGAAATCGTGAGCAATTCATTTTCACGAATCACAAAATTCAATGCTAAATCACGTTTAACGGCTTCTTGAAAACGCCATGTTGCTAATGGCTTTAAAATTGACAATTCTTCTGGCGATAACTGCCAAGCGCCTTTGATATTCAAATACGCAAGCTCGGCATCTTGAGGACGAGTCCGCTTTTCACATTGCAATTGTGACTCGGCTAATGCCGCGTCCCACCAACCAGCTTGTTGGACTCTATCGAGTAACTTCTCATAAATCGGCATGAGGTAAAAGACATCGGCGGCCGCATAGGTTAGCTGACGCTCTGTCAGCGGACGCGCTAACCAATTAGTACGTGATTCACTTTTATCTAGATCAATACCCAGTAACTCACTGGCGAGGGCAGCAAAGCCCGTCGATAATCCATAACCTAAGAAAGCCGCCATAATTTGGCTATCAACCATAGGCGTTGGCACACACTGAAATTGATTAAAAAACACTTCAATGTCTTCACCACATGCATGCAATACTTTGTGTACCGCCGTATCTTTCATTAAATGGATGAAAGGCGTCATGTCATCAATCTCTAACGGATCAATCAGTGACAAATTCTCACCATCATACAGTTGAATCAATCCCAATTGCGGGTAGTAAGTGCGGGTTCTTACAAATTCGGTATCAAGCATGACGACATCGGTTTCACGCGCCGCTAAACACACACGTTCCAGATCGCTAAAGGTATTAATAATTCGGTAGTTCACTCAAAGCTCACTTTGTTGATATGGGGTCTGGCAACGAAATAATGCCGACAGATTATGTCGGCATTGTAACATTATTTCGTAATATGTCTTGGCGTCCTCATGAAGAGGTCGAGGTTTGCTGCTCGTTTTCTTCACGTAATTCACGTCGAAGGATCTTGCCAACATTCGATTTTGGAAGCTCTTGGCGAAATTCAATATTTTTCGGCACTTTGTAACCGGTCAAATATTGACGGCAATGGGCAATGAGCTCTTTGTCGGTCAAGGACGTATCGCTCGCCACGATATACACTTTCACCGCTTCACCCGTTAACTCAGACGGCACGCCAATGGCCGCAACCTCTTGCACTTTGCTATGCAAGGCCACTACGTCTTCAATTTCGTTCGGATACACATTAAATCCAGACACTAAAATCATGTCTTTTTTACGATCGACAATGTAGATCATGCCTATCTCATCAATCCGAACCATATCGCCAGTGGAAACCCAGCCATCATCGGTTAAGACCTCTGCAGTGGCTTCTGCATTATTCCAATAGCCACTCATGACTTGCGGACCTTTTACTTGCAGTTCTCCCACTTGATCGAACGGCAGCACTTGCCCTTCATCATCGACAATACGAACATCGGTTGATGGTACAGGTAGACCAATTGCCCCCGAATAATCTTTGAGATCATAGGGGTTTCCGGCAACAAGGGGCGAACACTCAGTCAAGCCATAGCCTTCCAATAAATGGATACCGGTAATCGCTTTCCATTTTTCCGCTACCGCACGTTGCACTGCCATGCCCCCACCCACAGATAATCTTAAGTGGCGAAAATCCAACTGCTTAAAATGTGCATTATTGACCAAGGCATTAAACAGAGTATTCACGCCAGTAATCGCGGTGACGTCATAACGTCCCAAATCTTTTACAAACCCAGGAATATCACGGGGGTTTGTGATCAATAAGTTTGTGCCGCCCATTTCAGTAAACAATAGACAGTTTACTGATAAAGCAAATACATGATAAAGCGGCAACGCCGTGACCACCAGCTCATCCCCATCAGAGAGAACGGGGCCGTATGCCCCTTTGGCTTGCAGTAAGTTAGCCACCATATTGCGATGGGTTAAGACCGCGCCTTTTGCTGCGCCTGTCGTGCCACCGGTATACTGTAAAAATGCCACATCACTACTTGCAACATCAGGCCGCTCATAAGTGTATCGACGACCGAGCGTCAATGCCTTCTTCATCGATACAGCATTCGGTAAATAATAATCCGGTACTTTTCGTTTGATGTACTTAACAACCCAATCAACAACTTTACCTTTCACTGTCGGCAACATCTGCCCTAATGAGGTCATAATCACGTGTTTTATCGACGTTTTATCAATGACCTGCTCTAAAGTGTGCGCAAAATTGGTAACAATGACGATGGTTTCCACATCCGCATCTTTGATTTGATGCTCTAATTCTCGTGGTTTATACAACGGGTTAACGTTGACTGCGACCATACCAGCACGCAAAATCCCGAATAACGCCACTGGGTATTGCAATAAGTTTGGCATCATCAGCGCGACACGCGATCCCGGCTGTAACCCCAGATCGTGTTGCAAATAAGCCGCAAATGCACGACTGCGTTGCTCTAATTCTCGATAAGAAAGGGGCGCACCCATATTAATAAATGCAGTTTTGTCTGCATAACGCTCAACCGCGTGTTCGAACATATCCAACAATGTTGGATACTGCTCCGGATCGATGGTTTCAGGCACGTCATCGGGATAACGTGAAAGCCAAGGTTTATCCAAAGTAATACTCCTCGTTCTTGGCTGCATAACTATCTCTAGTATAGTAGAAAACCTACAGCCAAATAATGTCAGTATTTCACTGACATACGTTAATTTTTAATCAATGTATTCCAAAATTGTCTGTGCGACATATTCAGGCTGCTCAAGATGACAATGATGTCCACCAACTATCGTTAAGATAGTACACTGTTTCGATAAAAGCACCGCTGCGGTTTGGGGTAAATCTGTATAACCATCACAACCTAAGATGAGACAATACGGGCAACGGATTCCCTGTATAAATGTGCTAGATTGTTCAGAAGGCATTCGGTATGCCGATTGCGTTTGCAACTGGCGATCATGTCGCCAAAACCAACGTCCATCTCGCTCTACGAGTCCCCGCTCAACCACAGGTTGAATCAATTCCGGACCTAATCTATTCACTTGTGCGCGATGACGAAGCGCTGCCGCGAAGCTTGCATAGCCTCGCGTAACCTGCGAACGCACCTGCTCACGACTGATAATCCCCTCGCGCAGACGTTGCACCGCCCTATCAGATTGTTCGGCTAACGGCGCCACACCTTCAATTTGCAGCAATCCAGTTACTTGTTCTGGAAACGTTGAACTATAGCAAGCTGCAATCAATGCACCAAGTGAATGCCCAACTAAAATGCATTTCTGTGGAAAAAAAGAGGTAATTAGCTGATAAATATCATCTATATAATCATGAAATGGATAATAATAACCTTTACCTTTATGAGTCGAGTGCCCATGTCCAGCCAAATCGAGTGCGCAAAAATGTCGCTCTGGCGCCCTCTTGGCACACGACGTTAAGACAGACGCAAAACTTGCGGCGTTATCGAGCCAACCATGCAACAAAATGATCGATGGCAACGAAGAAGGCGTGCCGATTTCTAACGCACTTAACGTCACGTTAGAGAGATCATATTGTGTTTCTCGCACGTTATTCCACCGTCTTAATGATCTGACCGTTGCTTGGGTCCATATAGGGGCACATCCAACCCCGGCAAGTCGACATCACAGGGGCAATACCGTCAAGCAATACTCTTTGCTTTATGGTCCACAAGTGTACTCCTTGGGCATGAATCACAGGGACAGATTGTGAGTGTTCACCCACCATTATCGACTCAGTTCCCTTACTTGTCCCCAGCACCGTGAGTAAACGTCCTTTGCGATACGTTATCGGATCTAAAAATCGATTAACATACACCACAAAACGCCCTTGTGGCTCATGACTAATATCAGGACGCCCACCTCGTTCAATAGGAAGCGACACCAATACTAAGCGCGTCTGCTTGGCTTGGTTATCAATACTTGCAATGACGCCGCCCAAACGTGCCGTGGCAACATCTGTTGACGGTCCTTTTGATAACGTAACCAAACTTGTATAATCGGTCACCACATCAACGGAAGCGGGGCTTCGTAATTCATTGGGCAATTGAGCACACCCTGTAATTATCAAGCAGCCCAAGAAAGTCAATACACAAATCGCGGAACGCATGGTCTTCATAGGGATGTCCTTATCCTTAATTAAATATATAAATCAACACCTAACAATTGGGCGAGCTCTTCTCTTTTGGCTTGATGCATGACCCCCATATATTCTTCCAACGCTTTACGTCCCCGCCCCTCGGGTAAATCATAATGCAATGTTGCGCCGCGCCAGTCTGATTCGTTCATATGACGAATCGATTGTGAGACCGCATGGGCCACTTTTGTGGTGTGTGCGGTCTGGTCTTGCGCTTGGCTTTTGCGAACTTCGTTTTTTTTACTTTTCGATGTTCGATTCGGGCCCGGTATTGCAGGGGGTAAACCGTTGATTGTGACCATACATGTCCTTTAGCGAACGGGATAAACAGCGTTTAGCCAATGCTCATAAAAGATTATGACCGCCCCGGTAGTTTTTTCCAAGTAACGGTATCTCGTAAATATACAGGGCTAGAATCTTCGACTGCCACCGTTTGACCTTGCTCTAAAGCAAATTTAGCAAGAAATACCATATCCTGCGCTTCTGGATACAAAATAGTCGATGGCTCGCATGTCAAACTTAGCGCACTCATCTCATCACTATACGCTGCCCATCCAGTGCCAACCTGAGTCCAACATAGCTCATTATTGGTGATATGTTGATTGAGGTTACCGGGTGCGATAACACATTCATCGCCGATAGCTTTCCAATCGCCATTAGGTTGACGCTGATATTGCGCCCAGTACACTTCACTCATGCGTGCATCGATTGCGGCGCTGACGTGTGTTGCACCGGTTTGACGGTAAGCCTGTTGAGCCATGGCTGCCAACGTAGAGATACCAATCATCGGTAGCTCAGCGCCGAGAGCCAATCCCTGGGCAATACCGATGCCAATCCGAACACCAGTGAAACTCCCCGGACCGCGACCATAGGCCAATGCGTCCAATTCTTGCAGTGTCACGCCTGCTTCTTTTAATACTTCGTCGACCATAGGGAGAATTTTCTTGGTATGGTCACGAGGAGCAATAGCATCACGTGTATAGACTGTATTTCCCATCATTAGAGCCACAGAACACATCTCTGTTGACGTATCGATGGCAAGGATTTTTGCGCTCATTAAATTCTCTAGTTTATTTCTGTTTTAGGTAATGTGTGAAGAAAGTCGCTCACGACCTGTAAATTTCTCGTTCGTGGAATAGGCGGTAAACTGGCCAAAAATGTGCCACCGTAGTCTCGCGTCACCAATCGGTTGTCACAGATGATCAGCGCTCCTTGATCGTTTTTATCTCGAATCAATCGACCCACACCTTGCTTTAAAGTAATGACCGCTTCAGGTAATTGCACCTGACTAAACGGATCCCCACCGCGTAAACGGCAATCTTCTATGCGCGCTTTGAGCAGAGGATCATCGGGTGCCGTAAACGGTAATTTATCAATGATAACACAGCTTAGCGCGTCGCCTCTAACATCAATCCCTTCCCAAAACGCGCCCGTCGCGACTAGCAAAGCATTCCCCAACGCCATAAACTCAGCCAATGTTTTCTGCTTAGTAGTCTCGCCTTGCAATAACACTGGCAATGATAATTTTTCGCGAAACAACTCCCCCAGCTCTCGCATCATGCTGTGCGAGGTGCATAAGAAGAAACAACGCCCACCATTTGCTTCAATAATCGGCGCCAACATCTGCACGAGCTTTTTCGCGATACCAGGACTGTTAGGTTCGGGTAGATAGCGAGGAACACACAGTTTAGCTTGGTGGTGATAATCAAAGGGACTCGGTAATGAAAACTGCGCTTGAGGCTTAAGACCTAAACGATGAGTGAAATGCGTAAAGTCGTCTTTGACGGCCAGCGTGGCCGAGGTAAAAACCCAAGCGCCAGGATACATCGCCATTTGCTCCTGAAATTTATCGGCAACGGTGAGCGGGGTAATATGCAAACTGAAATGACGTGGCGTGGTATCAAACCAATAGGAATAGCCGGTAATAGAGACATCACAGACTCGATCTAAACGGCCTTTAATTAAGGTGGCACGCTCAAACGCCGCATCCAATAATTGACTGCGACCAAGCGCCAATTTTAGTACATCAAGCGCAAAATCCAGCCCCTCTTGTAAACGCTCAACTGCACGCAAAATCGCCGGTGATGCAATCGCCTCTCGCCAATTGCCCCGATAGCCGGTATCTCCTAAAGCCATGCGTAAATCCATAGCACTTTGTTGCAATTTTTCGGCAATTTTTTGCAGCTGACGCATGTCCTTAGCTTCGGTACGATAGCCAATTTCAATATCCTTAGCCAACTCTTGGACTTGCCGGCTAGAAAGCGACTGACCAAAATATTGGCTGGCGATATCGGGTAACTGATGCGCTTCATCAAAAACAAACACTTCGGCTTCAGGAATTAACTCGCCAAATCCGGTTTCTTTAATCGCTAAATCCGCCAAAAACAAATGATGATTGACCACCACGATATCGGCATCCATCGCATTGCTACGAGCTTTAGAAACAAAACAATCGCCGTAACTTGGGCAGTCTTTGCCTAAGCAGTTTTCATTGGTAGAGGTAATCGTCGGAATGATAATACTATCTTCGGGTAAAGATTCGCACTCTCCTAAGTCACCACTCTTGGTTTCGGAGGACCACTGGCGTACTTTTACCAATTGACTCAATAACGTAGGATCCGCGTGATTGGTATGACTTTCAATCATCTGGCGACTCAGGCGATCCAAACATAAATAATTCGAACGCCCTTTAAGGAGCGCAACTTTACCGAAAAAGCCCAGCGCACGGATCATTAAGGGAAGGTCACGATGAAACAGTTGCTCTTGGAGGTTTTTGGATCCGGTACTAATAATGGTTTTTTTACCACTCAGTAACGCGGGCACTAAATAGGCAAACGTTTTGCCTGTCCCAGTCCCTGCTTCCACAACAAGTTGGCCGTTATCACGGATAGCATCGGACACCGATTGTGCCATATCAATTTGCGCCTGACGCGGTTGGAATCCAGGGATGGCTTGGCCTAAAGCGCCCTGCTGGGAAAAGGTTTTTGCGATCATTCCACATCTAAAAAGATAACGAAGGTGGCCTTAATTATGTCAGCTTTCATCGAGAGGTGCGACTCTAATTACGCCGCGCCCTCCAGCCATATCAAAATCGACACAGCCACCGATAGCGTTGAGGTACTCATTAACGCGTTAAATAGCGCTGCAACCATGGTGAAGCAGCAAAACACGGTCCTTCTTGCTCGGGTGATTGCAGTGATTTTGCTGCGTCCATCGGCGACATACGATTGTGCCAACAGTGTTCAAGCATCTCACTATCACACATACCATCGCCAATTAATTCACGAACGCGTTCGCAGTAAAGTTTGTGGGCTAAAAAGTCTCTATCCATCGTGTTATCCTCAAGTTGAACAATTGTTAGTACAATTGCTGGTGACCATTGTCATCATCCTTGCAACAACACCGTTGATTGCTCCTATAAACACAGAGAAGACAGCGCATAAAGGTTGCAACCCAGTTTATTATGCATTAATTATAGTCGTTCTTACTGAAAAACAATGCGCCGTTGTGCTTTTTCAGAGAAGCTTATCAACAATAAAAATTATTATGGAAGTCATCGATTGATGGAAAAAAAAACGCTGCTAACACACTGCAGCGATAAGCCTGGGCTTATCGCTAAAATTACTAATATTTGTTACAAACACCAACTTAACATTACCTATAATAGTGAATTCGTCGATAACACGACGGGTCAATTTTTCATGCGAACCGAACTAGAAGGCTATTTTAACGATACAACGTTTCTCGCCGATTTATCGCAAGCGCTGCCTGATGGAGCAAAATATCAATTAGCCAGCTCACAACGTAAACGCGTCGTTATTCTCGTCACTAAGGAATCACACTGCCTAGGCGATATTTTGATGAAAAATTTCGACGGCAGTTTAGATGTGGATATTGCTGCGGTTGTGGGTAACTACGATCATTTACAATCACTGACGGAACGCTTTAATATTCCCTTCCACTGTGTCTCCCATCAAGATCTCACGCGCGCCCAACACGATACTCAAATGCTGGATGTCATCACACAGTACAACCCAGATTATCTTGTCCTTGCTAAGTACATGCGTATTCTGAGCCCCGAGTTTGTTGACCACTTCCCTTATCGTATTATCAATATTCATCACAGCTTTTTACCTGCTTTTATTGGCGCGAAACCGTATCACCAAGCCTATGAGCGCGGTGTTAAGATCATTGGGGCAACCGCTCACTTTGTCACCAGCAATCTCGATGAAGGCCCAATCATCAAGCAAGATGTCATCTCTGTCGATCACAGGTTTAACGCGCAAGACATGGCCCAAGCAGGCCGCGATGTAGAAAAAAATGTCTTGAGCCGCGCATTAAGCAAAGTCCTCAGTGATCGTGTATTTGTTCAAGGCAACAAAACCATCATTTTATAGTGTTCAAAACGAGACTCTGGTTGTAGTTGTATTACGTTCGCAACACACAACCGGTGTTTCCCTTTTCTAAGCACCCTGCCCGCGGCGTTTTTTTGCAGCAAAGCTTTATTATCAAACCGTTATAATGTCTTAAATCTTTTAGCGAGACGCTCGGTGTATAAAGTTTGTTTGCCTACTGGGAATCACGTAGGATTCATCATAATATTGATACTTATAAGCTAACGTCTGCGCTACACATGGAGAGACAATGAAAACACTGTTTGGTTATTTGGGAAAATTCTTAAGAGGGGTGTGGAAAGTCATTACCTTTTTGCGAGTTGCCTTATTGAATATCCTATTTATTATGCTCGCGGTGGGAATTTGGTTTAGCCTTAGCGACTCCCCTCATCAAGAAGACAACCAACCTTCAGCGCTCGTTTTGAACCTAAACGGTCCGATTGTTGAAAAATCGAGTTACTTAACACCACTCGACTCATTTAAACAATCTGCGCTCGGTGACGAGATGCCCAAAGAGAATGTCTTGTTTGATATTGTGCATACCATCCGTCACGCGAAAACGGACCCAAATATTACGGGCTTGGTATTAGCGCTGCAAGATATGCCAAGCACCAGTTTGACCAAATTGCGTTATATCGCTAAAGCGATTAATGAGTTTAAATCTTCCGGAAAACCTGTATTAGCAACGGGAGATTTTTATAGTCAAAGTCAATACTATCTCGCGAGTTATGCTGACAAAGTATACCTCTCGCCACAAGGTTCAGTGTTACTCAAAGGCTATAGCGCCTATGGGCTTTACATGAAAGACTTCCTCAAAAAGATTGATGTCAACGCACATATCTTTCGGGTCGGTACCTACAAATCGGCCGTAGAACCTTTCATGCGTAACGACATGTCACCAGCAGCGCGAGAAGCGGCTACACGCTGGCTCGGTCAGTTATGGGGCGCTTATACTGATGATGTCGCGGCAAATCGGCATATCGACACCCAAGTTTTACGCCCTAATATGCAGCAATTTTTAAAAGAGTTTAAGCAATCCAAAGGTAGCTTGGCTGATTTATCATTGCGCTTGGGGTTAGTCGACAAACTCGCCAGCCGTCATCAAGTACGGACGTTGCTCGCGAAAAAATTTGGTAGCGATGGTAGCGATAGCTATCAATCCATTAGTTACTATCAATACAAAGACGCCTTACCGACTGAATTACCAAAAGCGAAGAATGACATCGCCGTTATTGTCGCCAGCGGTGAAATAAAAGATGGTAAAGAATCTACCGGTGTGGTCGGTGGTGATACATTAGCGGCCCAGCTTCGCGATGCACGGAACGACCCACACGTGAAAGCTGTCATTCTGCGTGTTGACAGCCCCGGAGGTAGTGCTTTCGCTTCAGAAGTGGTGCGAGAGGAGCTAACAACTCTCAAGGCTGCCGGAAAACCGGTCGTAGTCTCAATGTCGAGTTTAGCCGCCTCAGGAGGCTATTGGATTTCCATGGCGGCGGATAAAATCATCGCCCAGCCGACAACGTTAACAGGCTCGATTGGCATTTTTAGCGTCATTCCCACCTTTGAAAAAGGGCTCGCTAAATTAGGCATTGCTACCGATGGTGTCGGTACCACTCCCTTTGCGGGAGAAGGGGTCACATCAGGACTTAGCGATGGTGCCAAGCAAGCCATGCAGTTAGCCATTGATCATGGTTATCAGCGTTTTATTTCGCTCGTTGGCCAGTATCGTGATATGTCAAACCAACAAGTTGATAAGATTGCTCAAGGTCATGTTTGGACCGGACAAGACGCCGTGAAAAATGGCCTCGTTGACCAACTCGGTGACTTTGACGACGCCGTTGATGCCGCAGCCAAATTAGCCAAACTGAAGCATTACAATGTACGTTGGGTAGAAGAACCATTAACACCAGCACAAGAGTTATTTAAAGGGCTGATGAGTGAAGCTCACGCAAGTTTTGGCGTTAACCTCACGAGTCTACTCCCCGAAGCTTTGCAACCAGCGGCAAAACAATTAAGCACAACAGCCGCTTTGTTAAGTCACTTTAACGACCCCAAAGGCGAATACGCTTACTGCCTACCTTGTCAGGTAAAATAAGTTTGATCTCGCACAGGCGCTTGCAAAGCGCCTGTTTTTATTCTCTATTTTTTTATTATAATCGCCCTTTCTCACTACTATCACACGAGTAACGTTTAGCAATGGCCAGAAAACATATCTATATCGCTTATACTGGCGGTACTATTGGCATGACCAAATCAGACCACGGCTATGTGCCAGTGGCGGGCTACATGGAACAACAATTGGCAAACATGCCAGAGTTTCATCGTGAAGAAATGCCAGAGTATACGATTAAAGAGTACGACCCATTGATCGACTCTTCCGATATGACTCCATTAGATTGGCAGAAAATCGCCGATGACATTCGTGATAACTACGAACACTATGATGGGTTTGTCATTTTACATGGCACGGACACGATGGCTTATACCGCGTCAGCGTTATCGTTTATGCTAGAAAACCTTGGCAAGCCTGTCATTGTGACGGGTTCACAAATCCCTCTGGCAGAACTGCGTTCAGATGGCCAAGCCAACTTATTGAATGCCTTGCACATTGCCGCTCGTTTTCCAATTAATGAAGTGACCCTATTTTTCAACAACCAATTAATGCGTGGTAACCGCAGCACCAAATCACATGCTGACGGCTTTAATGCATTTACTTCCCCAAATATCCCTCCCCTATTGGAAGCGGGTATCAATATTCAAGTGGGCAGCCATAGTGCGATTGATGTCAGACCTGATGGTGATTTTCGGGTTCATAATATTACACCTCAGCCGATCGGTGTGATCACGATGTACCCCGGAATTTCGTATGAAGTGATTCGTAATACTCTAATGCAACCAGTCAATGCAATGATTCTATTGACCTTTGGGGTTGGAAATGCGCCGCAAAACCCCGAGCTTCTCGCACAATTACACCAAGCCTCAGAACGTGGCGTGATTGTGGTTAACCTTACCCAATGCTTGGCAGGTAAAGTGAATATGGAAGGCTATGCGACAGGCAGTGCCTTGCATGATGCGGGCGTTATTAGCGGTTTTGATATGACTCCCGAAGCCGCACTAGCAAAACTACACTACCTACTGAGTCAAAATCTGACGTACGAGGAAGTGAAGCAAAAAATGCAGCAAGTGCTGCGCGGTGAAATGTCACTGTAAACCATAAAAATGCCGTTCTTTATCAGTGATAAGAACGGCATTTTTCTATCATCAGACAACATCATTTTGATTCGTCGTTCATTTTAATACGTACGAGATCGTGATCTTCACCCCTAAACTGCTGTTGCAACTCACGTTTTGATTTAAATACCATTTCACCATGTGTATCAATTGTCATATGCTCGGCATCCACATTATGCTTTGCTTGATACATCATAACAGCTTGCATAGAGGAATCACGTTGCTGCTGAGTCAAGGGGGAGCCATCAGGCCACTTCCCTGTTTCTACCGCTTGACGCAAACGTTGGTAAATATCTGGAGTAATGGCGTTAATGAGTTGTTGTTTATCCATAACGAATTCTCATGATTAATGAATGAGCTTTAGAGCCCAAGTCTACAGTATGACAACATAACTTTCTGGCATATTCCGTCAAGAGCAGCTAAAACAATAATTGTTATGGATCACAAGTGAACGCTATGAAACTCATAAAATTGACCTACATAACTGTTCTCGCCGTGCTACTTAGCGGATGTTTTGAGAATCGTAAGAACACCACGAAATTATGTGCCGACAATCCTAGCCTACAATGCGAGCGCTTGAATGTTGATGATGGTCAATGCCGTATCACCAGAACTGATTTGATCTGGCAACGATACAGTGTGCTTAAAGATGCATCAGTCGACAATCTTATCCATGAGTATCATGCCGTAGCCGCTTATCAAAAATGCTTGAATCTTGCTTCGCAAATTCGTGCGATTGACCAAACAGAATTGAAGCAGCAACGATTTTTAGCGCTCAGTAATTCCATTGAAGATGAAAAAAAACTCATCACCCGGATTCGCGAACTCAAAGATCCCAAAGCACTGTATTTTTTATGGAGCCAAGTTGGCGATCACAATGCCCGCCGGCACTTTTTGCAGATGGAAGGACAACCTGAGTTAAATACGCCACAGATGCAATATGCATTAGCGACATTTTATACCACACGTGATTCTAAAAAAACCATTCACTTGCTCAATCACGCACTCGAATTATACCGAGATGATGACGATATCAACCTTGATATATTAAAGTCATTAGCCAGCACATATCAGCTCACCGATGATAAACCGCAAGCATACATATGGGCGATGGTAGCCAAACAATATGGGGTAGACATTGCGTCAGCACAAGAGCTCCAACTGCTCTATGGCTTTACCCCACAACAGTATAGAACCTTTGATACCATCACCGACAAGGTCATCATCGCCCTTAAAAAGGGAACCTATCAGGCCAATATGATTTCAGATTTAATCGACCAAAATAAAACAGATTCTTAATCATTCATCACTTTGATGATCCCGCCGTAGGGATCATCATTCTGGCTTTATTCTAACCCCTCTTTGTTGAAAATTAACGACACTGAATTCACGCAATAACGTTCGCCAGTCGTCTCGTCTGGGCCATCTGGAAACACATGTCCTAAGTGGCTGTCACATTCTGCACAGCGGATCTCGATGCGCTCCATACCATTGCTAATATCTTTCAAGTAGCGGACCGCATTAGGCGAAACTGGCGCATCGAAACTCGGCCAACCACAACCTGAATCATACTTATTATCAGACACAAATAACGGCGACTGACAACAGGTGCAGTGGTATACACCAGAGGATTTATTGTGCAATAACGTTCCAGAATAAGGCCGTTCTGTGCCTTGCTCCCTACACACGCGGAACTCTTCTTCTGTAAGCTTGTTACGCCAATAATCATCTGATTTAATAGATTTTTCATCATCAAGCTTCACGTTTATCTCTCTCTATGCTTACGTTTGATATTGGTATTGTGGCGGATATTACTTGCATCGTAAATGCGTTGTAGCACATACTTTGTCATTGAGCATATCAAATATTTATTGATAAAATAATGGTTTGATATCGCTTAAGTGCTTACTGGCAGGGACAGAATTCATCACTAAGCGTAAAAAACACACAATCATGACGGATTATAAAAAAAAGCGCGTCTTTTTTTTGACTTTAAACAAGTTAAGTCGGATTATCTGTTGCAGACTTTAAGCGGATTCTGTAATTTTACTACCAGTTTCCTTTTCACCAGAAATTTAAGTTGTGGAGCAACTATAATGACTATCAAAGTAGGTATTAACGGTTTTGGCCGTATCGGTCGTTTCGTATTTCGTGCAGCACAAGCTCGTCAAGATATCGAAGTTGTCGGTATTAACGATCTAATCGACGTAGAATACATGGCTTACATGTTGAAATACGATTCAACTCACGGTCGTTTCGATGGCGAAGTTGAAGTAAAAGACGGTAACCTTATCGTTAACGGCAAAACTGTTCGTGTAACAGCTGAACGCAACCCAGCGGACCTTAAATGGAACGAAATCGGTGTTGATGTTGTTGCTGAAGCAACAGGTCTTTTCCTAACTGACGAAACTGCTCGTAAACACATCGAAGCCGGTGCGAAAAAAGTAGTTCTTACAGGTCCTTCTAAAGACGCAACACCAATGTTTGTTAACGGTGTAAACTTCGACACTTACGCAGGCCAAGACATCGTTTCTAACGCGTCTTGTACTACTAACTGTCTTGCACCTGTTGCTAAAGTATTGAACGACAAGTTCGGTATCGAATCTGGTCTTATGACTACTGTTCACGCAACAACAGCAACTCAAAAAACAGTTGACGGTCCTTCAATGAAAGACTGGCGTGGCGGTCGTGGTGCGGCTCAAAACATCATCCCATCATCAACTGGTGCAGCTAAAGCAGTAGGTAAAGTACTACCTGAGCTTAACGGCAAACTAACAGGTATGGCATTCCGCGTACCAACAGCTAACGTTTCTGTTGTTGACTTGACTGTTAACCTAGAAAAAGCAGCGTCTATCGACGAAATCAAAGCCGCAATGAAAGCAGCTTCTGAAGGCGAACTTGCTGGCGTTCTTGGTTACACTGAAGATGCAGTTGTTTCAACTGACTTTAACGGCGACACTCGTACTTCTATCTTTGATGCAGGTGCAGCAATCGCCCTAACTGATAAATTCGTGAAAGTTGTATCTTGGTACGACAACGAAATCGGTTACTCAAACAAAGTTCTAGACCTAATCGCTCACATCTCTAAGTAATGTCAGCTTTTCTCTAGAATAACTAAGGTGGCTCCGGCCACCTTTTTTTATGTCT
>JBQGON010000047.1:0-21453 GCA_052087065.1 Vibrio sp.
AGCATAATCATAACATATTGAACAGCAGCATTTGTATCTATAACTGCTGCATTTATGGGTATTTTCTCCGGATAGTATGCATGCAAAAATGCACGCAACAAAGGAGTAACCAATGTCCCATTCGGTAATGAATAATAATGATCAACAAGTTGCGAAGGCAGCGGATCATAAACCCATTCTATTTTTTCTCGCATTATCATTAGTGACGGCACTTATTAATAGTAGTGCATCCACGCCACTATATCCTTACTATCAAGACCGCTTTGGATTAAGTTCAACCATGCTTAGCGTGATTTATGGCGCTTACGCTGCTGGGGTAATTGTTTCATTACTGATCGTCGGACAATTGGCGAAACGCATTACGGATAAACGCGTTTTTATTCTACCCGCACTCGGTGTTGTGCTAGTGGCAGGCATTGTATTTTGTTTTGCTGATTCTTTTGCTTCGTTGTTTGTGGCTCGTCTTCTTACTGGTATAGGAACTGGCGCATTGACGGGTGCTGCCAATGTGTCTTTAGCCAAAATAGGGCCGAATGATAAAGGTAAAACTGCCGCCCTTATTGCGGTATTATCGTTTACGTTAGGTTTATCGATTGGACCACTTTTAACTGGACTCGCGATACATTATGAGTTTTATCCGGCGCAGGCGCCTTTTCTTGTCATATCTCTGATGGCGTGTGTGGCGTTTTTGGGCGTGCTTAAATGCTGGCCGCGAGCACTGAAAACCGTGTCAGCGGAGAAAATATCGGCCAACCTATCTGCTGGTAACATTGAAAATCGTCCGGTCTTTGCTTTGTGTGCTGCGACATTATTTTTATGTTGGATGGTCGCGGCATGTATTTTGACCTTTGGTCCGAGTTTGTCGCAACGCTTTTATCATGGTGCAAGCAATAGCAACTTATACTTTTCATTTCTCGTTACCTTGTACTTATTGATTGCAGGAATTAGCCAAATAATGTGCAAAAAATGGACGGCGTTAGTATCGGTTCAATATGGTTATCTGATTCAAATTCTCTCGTTTGTCATCATTGGCAGTGCGATTGCTTGGTCATCGGCGTTGTTAGCATGTGTTGGTGTGATCTTGGCCGGGTTTGCATATGGTGCATTATTTGTTGGATCGGCGCGCTGGGTGAATCAGATGGCGACACCGGCTAATCATGCCAAAAGCATTGCGCTATTTTATCTGGTTGCTTATACCGCCAATTGGGTGCCGATCATTTTAGGTTGCGGGGTCGATATACTGGGTCTGACTCGGGTTATGTTGGGCGCCTTAGTCGTATTTAGCCTAGTAGAAGTCGGGCTACTTGCTATGATCAGTAAGCAGCGTGTTGCTTTGTTATCGTCAGAGAGTTAAATACTATTGTCGTCAGTATCTCGTTAATTAGCGATATACTGACGTATTAAGACTCATAAAAGCTCGTGAATTGGTTAACAATTTCGTCAATCACTAAGCGATATTTCGGTGTATGGGTTAAATCTGGATGTAAAACTAACCAGATATCGACGTAATCGTTAAATTCAGGAATCAGTTTAACTAAGCTGGGATCGTTGTCTGGCACCATAAAATTGGAGATGAGACCGATACCTAATGAGGCACGCACACCTTCAATTATTGCATGCTGTGAATCACACTCCATCACGACTTGGCTGGCATCAATGGTTCCATCGAATACTTGATGCCAGTGACGTGGCACGGCTTGTTGATGAAACATAATCAGCTGATTGAATGACCGGACATCATCGAGAGAGTTAAGCGAGTGATTCGCCGCCAGCTCGGGAGAAGCATACAATCCCATGGTGATGGTCGCGAGCTTACGTACTACGAGATCATTATCACTCGGGCGCTGGCCACGAATCGCGATGTCGGCTTCTAAACTGCCGATATCAGTGATCGCAACGCCGGTTTTTAGCTTAATCGTCAGTTGTGGATTCAACGATTGTATACGTTGTATTGCGGGAATTAAAAAAAAGTGGGCGAGTGTATCTGTGGTCGCAATGGTTACCGAGCCAGTCATTGCATTTGTTGCACTGTCACTTTTTCTTTGGATTAACGCAAATTGCTTATCAATAGCGGTAATATCAGGCAACAGTGAAGCCCCAAATTCGGTCAAGCTTAACGCTTTAGTGGTGCGATGAAACAGCTTTTGTCCGAGTTGATGTTCCAACGCATTCAAACGACGACCTACAGTGGCTTGGTCGACCTTCAATGCCCGTGCAGCGCCGCGCAAGCTATGACATTTGGCTATTTCACAAAAGTACTTGGCATCATCCCAGTTCATGGTTTTTCCTTAGCGATGGGGACTTGATTTTGTAGTTCTAGCGCTTTGTCGGCAGGTAAACCGGCAATGCTGAGCATGAGATCTCGAAAAATGTCACTATTTTTGGGTAAGTCATCAAATTCGGCACGCACAATCATCCCTTCTAGCAACACCATAATCGCTTCGGCTTGTTGTGAGGTAGTCGTCATGTCGGGCTTGGCTAAGCATTCTTGAATTAAGCCTTTTAGCCACTGCTTATGATGTTTAGCAATGTGAATAATCTCCGTATCCGACGATTTAAATTCGGCGGTTGCATGCATGAACATACATCCGTGAAAACATGGACTTTTGAACCACGCTAAATGCCAATCGAGGAGTGAATTCAGTTTTGCTTCGCAACCAGATACCTTGCGAATACACGCCGTTAAACTTTCTTCAAAGTCTTGATGACGGCGATGAAGTACGGCTTCAATCATTTTATTCTTACCAGCAAAGTGGCGATACATCGACGTTTTGGAAACGCCTGCACTGTCTCGAATCCAATCAACGCCGACGGCAGTGTAGCCATGTAAATTAAATAACTGCTGTGCGACATCGAGGATGTGCTCTTTTTTACTCATTCGTTCCTCACTTCCCGCTACTTAAAAAAGTGTTTGCACTATGTGAACTGATCTGTACTATAAATGCAAGTGTACAGATCAGTTCACATTTAACATTTAAATTAAAAGGAAAGGAATATGAATAAGTTAAAAGGTGGTGGCACATTGCCTGAACGAGCTTCGTGGCGGCAATTATGTAATGGGTTAGTGGGAGGAACTGCGGGGATTTTCATGTTAACAATGCTCGGTGAATACACTGGCGTGCCTTGGCTAATGGCGCCGTTTGGGGCGACTTGTGTGTTGTTATTTGCGGTACCCGCTTCGCCGTTAGCACAACCTCGTAACGTGATTGGAGGTCATATGGTGACAGCACTTATTGGCATCATGGTGTTGTATTTGGCTGGAAACTCACCGCTGGCATTGGCGCTTGCTGTTGGACTAGCGATCATGTTCATGCAGGCTTTGCGTGTGGTTCATCCACCTGCCGGTGCAAATCCGGTTGTCATCATCCTTGCCGGAAAAAGTGTCATAGGGCTAAGTTTTCTGATCACCCCAGTATTGATCGGTAGTGTTGGATTGGTGCTGATTGCATTATTGGTCAATAATATTGGCCACACACCGTGGCCACTATATTGGCATGGTATTAAGCGAAAGCCGTAAACGATTAGCGAGCAGACAAGGTAAGTGCCAGTAACGAGCCTTAGTTACTGGCTTATGTCGCAAGATGATAAGGTATCCACACTTCAGAGGTGACACTAACTTGATTTCGTCCGCGTTGTTTTGCCATATAGAGTTCTTGGTCAGCGCGGCTTAAGATGTGATCGAGTGTATCATCATGATGGAGTATTGAAACGCCAAAGCTGGCGGTGATCGTGACCATGCCTTGTTCCGTACGCAGTGGCGTTTGTTCCAGTAGGCAGCGAACTCTTTCTATTAATACTGCCGTCTCATCGAGTGTCGTATTGGGGAGTAATATTGCGATTTCTTCACCTCCCCAGCGAGATACTAAATCATCTTCGCGCAGGTGGGCGTTAAGAATACTCGTAGTATGAATGAGTGCTGCATCGCCAATGGCATGGCCATAGGTGTTATTGACGATTTTGAAGTGATCAAGATCCATCATGACACTGGTTAGCGGGGTATAAGTCTCAAATGCGTTTTCAATTAACTCATTACCATAGCGGGCAAACCCTCGACGATTAAATAAATCAGTCAGAGGATCATAGAGCGATAAGTGGCGATCTTTAATTCGTTCACTCTCGAAGTTTTTCAAGCGTACCGTAATAATAACGGTGAGAAATATCGCTTAACACAATACCCCCCATACGGCGCCATGGTAGGTATAATAATTGTAAGGAAGTACGCCCCATACCGTAAATGTGGTGATTAATAACCCGGTCATACTGCACATAATCGATAGCAGGAAGTATTTCGCGTCATCAATTTTTTTGAGACTTAATATCGCGGTAATAATCATCAATACCGTCGATAATGATAAATAACTAAAAGCGAAATGCGTAGCATTAATATGTTCAAGTTGACCCATATAATAGGCGAGTGTGAGCGCGCCTAATACGATATAACCAATTAATAATCGATAGACAATTGGCAGATGCTTATTGACATCAAGATAACTCAGTACAAAAGTAATTCCAGCGGCAGCATGTAAAACCATTAAAACGAGGGTGGCATAACTTTGTATGCTTGTTGAGTCTGGGTAAATCCAAGCGAACCCGTAGCCGTTATATGAGATATTGACACCAATAAAACAGATGATATATAAGCAATAAAATAATGGATAAGGCTGCCTGAGCGTTAAATGGAGAATAAAGTTAAAGATAATTAACGCACCTAGCATGCCATACATTAAAGCACTACTAAAGTGAATGAACGTATCGCTATTACGCGCTTCAATTGGAGACTGCAACTGAAATGGCAGCGTCATTGGATCTAAGGCCGCTGCCGAGATCAAAACCCGAGATTTTCCTGACGGAAGAATGAGGTTGATGGTATAACCTAACCCAGCAACGAGTTGATTATCAGCATGGTAATGATCACCAGTCTTCCAGCTTCTTACTGGCGTGTTACCTTTTAACAAATATGCATTGATGTTGTCGATCCAAGTTTTACCCACGGTTAAACGCCGTGCTTTGCTGTGCTGGCTGTGGTTTGTGATAGTCAGCAGTACCCAAGTGATATCATTGGAGATACCAAGGGATAAGAATTTTCGCTCACTGGTAATACTGGTGCCAGAGTAAAATCGCTCAAGAACGTCATTGAGCGATAATTTTTGTGTATGTGGCACTTGAAAATACTGAATGGAGTCTAGGGTCGTGCTCTTAGCTGGATGTGCTAAAGCGTTACTTGAACAGCAATACAACAAGATAACAATACTTGTAAGTAACGTGCGTAGCGTCAGCATGAACCATCTCTTCCATTATTGATAGCTATAAATTAAACCATTCCTTTAGCATTGTCATGACGATTGTCAACTATTGATGGCTCGTTTCTTATTCATGAGACAAATACGACATTGCGTTAAATTAACTGAATAGTTTCTTTAACTTTATCGGTAAGTTAGTAGTAGAAAACTGATGTGTGATTGCATATGATGATTGGATTGTGTTCAGTAATTTGTGACGAGTCACGGATGGCCTACGTGGGATATGTAAGCCAGTTACTGAATTTTAAGGTCACTGCTTACTTGGATGGCTGTTAGCGGCAGCGCCAAAGATGGATGACGATACTCAATGACAAGGATGTACGATGAAACAGACCCGACTGCGCCTCTTAATGGCTGCTGTCTTATTACTGCCATTGACGGCTCAGGCCAGTGAAAAATCAGTGATAAGTAGTTTTACGCTCGATAATGGCATGAAAATCATCGTGGCCCCCAACCATGAGATTCCTAATGCCAACATGTATTTATTTTGGAAAGTCGGTTCTCGGAATGAGGTTCCTGGTATTACTGGGTTATCGCATTTTTTTGAGCACATGATGTTCAATGGCTCGAAGCATTATGGGCCAAAAATGTTTGATCGAACACTGGAAGCGATGGGCGGCTCAAATAATGCTTATACGACCGAAAACGATACGGTTTATACTGATTGGTTTCCATCTAACGCGATAGAAACCGTCTTTAAGCTCGAATCTGACCGGATTGCTCATTTAGATATTGACCCTAAAATGGTCATCAGTGAACGTGAAGTTGTCAAGTCAGAGCGAGACACAGGCTTAGAAAATTCGAACTGGGTTCGCCTTGCGACCGCGGTCAAAGGGGTCGCATTTATCGCCCATCCTTATAGCTGGATGGTGATGGGCAACCTGTCTGATATCAATGCGTGGACAGAGCAAGACCTCAAAAACTATCATCAAACCTATTATGCCCCCAACAATGCGGTGGTGGTGATTTCTGGCGACGTGTCAGTATCACAAGTGAAACAGTTAGCGAATCACTATTTTGCTCCCATTCCTTCTCAGGCCCCGCCTAGAAAAGTGCGTACGATAGAGCCTAAACAAATGGGGCAGCGCCGCGTATTTGTCAAAAAATCGTCTGTGCAGACACCAACAATCATGCTGGCTTACCATGTTCCAGAGACAAAGCATCCCGATCATTATTCGTTGCAGCTGCTGAGCGCCATATTAGATAATGGCCCGAGTTCAATGTTACAGCGTCACTTGGTTGATAAGCAGATTGCTTTAGCAACTGAAACCTATATGCCCTTGTCCCTCGATCCTAATTTACTGTATGTTTATGCGGTGGCAGCGCCTGGTGTTACTGAAAAAACCTTAGAACACGATTTAATCGATCAAATCAACTCAATTGCTAATAAAGGCGTGACAGAGCAGCAACTACAGCGAGCGAAAAATTTAACGCTCATGACATATTATAAAGAGATGGCCACTATTGATAGCCAGTCACAAATGCTGGGCAATTACGATCTCTTCTACGGCGGATACAAGAAGGCGTTTGATGTTCCTACAGCGCTAGGCAAGGTGACAACGGGGGATATACAGCGCGTTGCCACAATGTACTTAAATCGAGCCAACCGTACTGTTGGTGTTTTAGCCGCACATGAGGAACAAGATCAATGAGCCTTAAGAAAACATATGCATCACTCAGCATTATCACCCTCGCACTCCTCAGCGTGACAGGTTGTCAAACCACGTCATCGAACTCAGTCACAGTATCGGCGGATACGGGCAAGTTCATGCTACCGAATTATCAAACGGTTACACTCAAAAATGGCTTAACCTTAAAGTTAATGCCAAAAACGGATGTGCCCCTCATGCACGTAACGATTGCTACGAGAGCCGGTAGCGTGAATGATCTCACTGCCGGTACGGCAAGCTTGACCGCTGATGCACTGCTATTTGGTACCGACAAGTATTCCAAGCAAGAATTAGAGCAAAAAGCCGCGTTTTTAGGTACGCAAATAGAAACGCATGCATCGCGTGATCATAGCCAAGTGAGTGTCGATTTTATGGCAAAAGACGCTCCGGTCATGTTGCCGCTCATTCAACAGGTTGTATTGCATCCTAGCTTTAATGAAAAAGAGTTAACCAAGCATAAACAAGCATTAGTCGCTAAATTGAAACAGGATAAGCAAAGCCCTCGCTCTGTTGCCACCCGTTATTTCATTAGCCAAGTGTTTAAAGGGGGTCCTTATGGAAATATTGAGAATCAAAAGACGATTCAATCCATAAAAGTCAATGATGTCAAAGCGTTTTATCGTGAGCACTATCAGCCGCAAGACACGGTCATTTCCGTGGTCGGAGATTTTAAACCTGCGAGTATGATACCGCAGCTTACGGCATTATTTGCTGATTGGAAAAACACGCGCACAGCGGCAAGCCCAAAAGCATGGTCGCGTACAGCGCCAGCCAATCAGCCCCAGGTGTTATTAGTCAATAAGCCCGATGCGCAAATTACGACGTTCGCGATTGGTGGAAAAGGGGTGTTGGCGAATAATCCGGATATGACCGGAATTAAAGTGG
Organism: Vibrio sp.; assembly: GCA_052087065.1. GTDB lineage: Bacteria > Pseudomonadota > Gammaproteobacteria > Enterobacterales > Vibrionaceae > Vibrio. Next base: position 7,856 of record JBQGON010000047.1, read on the forward strand.
TAAATACGGTACTGGGCGGACGGTTTACTTCGTGGCTTAATAATGCGTTACGGATTGATTCTGGCCTAACATATGGCGCCTATTCTTATTTCACACCATGGAAGCATGAGGGGATGTTCACGATGTCATCGTTTACTCAAACGGCGTCTACTGAACAAGCCATCGCGCTCGCGATGAAGACGTACCAACGCTTGTTCAAGCAAGGTATAGATGCCGCAACACTGGCATCCGCAAAAGCATATATCAAAGGGCAATCGCCTAGAGGCTATGAAACCAATCAGGCATTAGCTAATTTTCTAGTGAAAGAATATATTTGTGGTCTAAGCGATGACGATATCAACCAGTTTCAAGCTCGGGTTGATGCATTGACGATTAAAGACACCCAGAAAATTATTCAAGACTATTTTCCTAGAAATAACCTGCAGTTTGTCTTAGTCGGAAATGCGAAAAAAATCGCCCTCATCGCCAAAAAATATGGTCATGTCACTCAGGTGAATATTCAAGATGTTGGTTTTGGAAATACGCAACAATAATAGATAGATCAAGGGCCAGCATATTATTGCTGGTTCTTTTTTTATTCGTAATTTTAACGGATACCTAATTATTTATCGGCTAATGTACGGTTTATAACACGCGAAGCAAACTTTGGCAGAGATCGATTAATAGTTGATAAGATGAACTATTTGGTATGCGAAGAATTAAATATAATGATAAAAAGACGACTTGAAATGACCACGTATCATTATGCTTATTTGTCGAGTGAAATTTAAGCAAATAAACGGTGGTATATAATATTTTAAGGAATGTTTTCATGAATACTTTTTCAAAAAGTCTTTCTTCATTAGCCATTGCAGCTGTTCTATCCGCGGCGGTTTTGCCAGCCAATGCTGATCAATTGCTAACCAATACGGCATTGGAGTCAGCTAATATTGGTTTTGCTACGTTAAATAATGGCACAACCGGTGGTGCTAGTGCTGATTCTAAACATGTTTATATCGTTACGAATATCAGGCAGTTTCAGCGCGCGCTAGAGCAAGACTCAGGCACTCCACGTATTATTCAAGTGCAAGGTACCATCGATGTAAGCGGTGGAAAGCCGTACTCAAGCTTCTCAGACCAAAAGAAACGTTCGCAACTTTCGATTCCATCGAATACGACGATTATCGGCGTTACTAACGATGCTGGTTTTAAAAACGGTTCACTCGTGGTTAGTCGCGTTAATAATGTCATTATTCGTAACTTAAATATCGAAACGCCAGTCGATGTGGAGCCTGATTTTGAAAAAGGTGATGGTTGGAACGCGGAGTGGGATAGTATGACAATCGCGTACTCAAAGAATGTCTGGGTCGATCATGTCACCTTCGATGATGGCGCGTTTACTGATGCTGATTATGGTGAAAAGAACGGGTGGGAATATGTGCGTCATGATGGCATACTCGATATTAAGCGTGCTAGCGACTTTATTACCGTCTCTTATTCCGTATTTAAACATCACAATAAAACGATGTTAATTGGACACAGTAAAAATAATGCCTCTGAAGATCGTGGACATTTACGCGTAACTTTAGCGGATAATATTTTCAGTAAAACCACACAACGGACACCCCGAGTACGTTTTGGAAAAGTGCATGTTGTTAATAATCTGTTTGAGGGTGATTATAAAGATCCGACGTATCGTTTCATGTATGCCTTTGGTTTGGGGTATGAAGGATCGATTCAATCACAATATAATGTGTTTGATATCGAACAATTGAAAACCAGTAAACAATACAAAGTGGTGAAAATATATAAACAAAATTCATCATTAACGGATGTCGGTTCGATGTTTAATGGTGCGGCTTTAAATTTAAAGGACAGCAAAATTCCTAACGATGCTTCATGGTCTGTTCCGTACAATTACACGCTATATAGTACGCAAGGATTAGGACAATATCTTAAATCCGCGGCGGGCGCTGGTAGGCTCGCATTATAATTGTAACTTTTGCGTTGAAAAGGACACCACGGGTGTCCTTTTTATTGACTAAGATTTATTCAATATTAAACTAGCCAATAGTGCCTATGGTCTTAAGGAAGTCTTGTTTTGTTAGAAAGCATTCATCATGTTGCCATTATTTGTTCTGATTATTCTCGTTCGAAAGCCTTCTACACTGAAATTCTCGGGTTAAACGTCATTGCGGAAACTTACCGTGAGCATCGCGACTCGTATAAGTTAGACTTGGCTTTGCCCGATGGCAGTCAAATTGAGTTATTTTCTTTTCCCTCGCCCCCCAAACGCGTGAATAATCCAGAAGCACAAGGTTTACGTCACTTGGCATTTTGCGTCGACTCGGTGCAGGAAGTGGTTGCTGAACTGCAATGTCAGGGCATCAATGTAGAGCCGATTCGAATAGATTCGCTTACCGGAAAATCTTTTACTTTTTTCAACGACCCCGATGGTCTACCGCTGGAGTTGTATGAGAAGTAATTACAACGATGGAATGAATGAGAGCAGGTGAGTCTTACTTGCTCATTGATGAGGAAAACGAGCATGCAACCAATCAACAATCACGCACAATACTATGACTCACATTTTGAGACGCTGAACTTAACCGAGCTCGCATTCAATGACGTTGAGTTCGAAGATTGCGTTTTCACAGACTGCGACTTCTCGAAAGCGGCGTTTACCCATAGCAAATTCAACAATTGTACCTTTGAGCGATGTAATTTGAGCTTGATGGATGTATCGAGTACCAAACTGTTTGAATTAGCTTTTATTGACTGTAAATTGCTTGGGATTGACTGGGTCAAAGCCGTGTGGGCGTTTTACCATCGCGATTTTAATCTTAGTTTCGTGCGTTGCGTACTTAACGATGGTTCTTTTTTTGGCCTGACCCTACATGAGCTGGTACTGGACGCGTGCACCGTGCACAACGTCGATTTTCGCGACGGAGACTATACGGACTCTTCGATGACCGACTGCGATTTTCGCCATAGTTTATTTATGCATACTAACCTGCAAAGCGTGGATTTTAGTGATTCATTCAACTATGTCATTGATGTGCTGGAGAATAATGTAAAAAAAGCCACATTTTCGCTCCCCGAAGCCATGAACCTGCTTGAGGGGTTAGGGATTGTGTTAGTGGATTGAAGAGTCACTCAGAGCTAGATAGGAGGTAGGTAATGGAAACGCAACGTTTACTATTACGTCAGTGGCGCGAGCAAGATAAGCGACCTTATGCTCGCCTAACGTCTGATTTGCAAGTGATGCGCTATTTTCCAGCGACGCTGACTCGCGCGCAAAGTGATGAGCAAGCTGAGCAAATACAAACACTGATTGCCAAAAATGGCTGGGGTTTTTGGGCGGTTGAACTTAAGTCTACGGGAGAGTTTATTGGCTTGGTCGGACTGCATTATCAAGATGAACACAGTGGCTTGCCTTGTGCGCCGATGATTGAAATTGGATGGCGGCTGGATACGCGACATTGGAGACAGGGCTATGCTACGGAAGCGGCTCAACGCGCTTTATTGTTCGCATTTGAAGAGTTACAGGCTGACAAGGTCTATGCTTTCACGGCATTACAAAATGTGCCATCTCAAGCTGTGATGGGAAAGCTCGGCATGCGCAATGTACATCAAGATTTTGATCATCCTAAGCTCGCAAAAGACCATATTCTGGCTCGTCATTGCTTATATTGTCTTCCTCGCGAGCATTGGCGAGCGATCAACAAGGCTGGTTGAAGGCGTATCTTTGAACATCCATCGACTGTATATAAAGACTTAACGCCTGTATTGGCACATTATTCAATAGTTAAGTTTAAAAACAATTGCGTATAAGAGTGATTCTCAATATCATAAGTAAGTTTTCATTACTCTGTGGTAAGGTTTCTCGATGCGAGTCAGTTATAGTTTTTGGTGTTGTTTACCGTTATATATCGCGGCTCGCGCAGTATGGCTGACAAAGACAAGCGGTGGTACGGTTATCTTATTATGCACTGGGCTGATGAGTTTTTCTTTGTTTGCCAATCCAGTGCCGACCTCAATAGAGCACGACTCTGTTCGTGTTGCTCGTCACCAACCAATGCGGGTGGTCACGCTATTCCAAGGCGCGACCGATTCGGCCGTTGCTTTGGGTATTCAACCGGTTGGAGTGGTCGATTCGTGGAGTGACGCGAAGACCTACCGTTACCTGCGCTCTGCACTCAAAGGGGTACCTCATGTTGGGTTAGAAACCCAACCGAATCTTGAAGCGATCGCGGCGTTACATCCCGATCTCATCATTGGCACGAAAGTGCGTCATGCTAAAATTTATGCTCAGTTATCTCACATTGCTAAGACGGTCTATACCGATAACGTGTATGATTTTCAGCAAACGTTAACACGCATTGCTAAAGCTACCGGTAGAGAGGCGAAAGCACAGCAGCTGTTACACCATTGGCGAGCTCGTGTCGCCAATGTTCGCAATGCCTTGCAACGCAGCCAACCCCATTGGCCACTTAGCGCTTCCATCATCGACGTACGACCCGACCATTTACGTTTGTATCTTGATAAGAGTTTTCCTGGCTCGGTACTGAGTGAAATTGGATTTACTCTGCCTAATATCCCAAGTGCCGCGGGATGGGGAGTGAAATTAAAATCAAAAGAATCCTTACCGACCGTCAATGCGGATGTCTTCTTTGTTATCTTACATGCTGACACGCCAGCGGTTTTGCAAAATTATCAGCAATGGCGTCAGCATCCACTCTGGAAAATGCTTAATGCTCCCAAGCATGGGCAGGTCACTCGTGTAAATCGCATCGATTGGTTATTTTCTGGGGGGATTTTAGGGGCGAACCGTCTGTTAGATGAGCTCAGTACGTTCTACCATGTGCAGCCAGCCAAGCAGCAGATGTGATGATGTACGCCCCGAATTGTCTCTGTTCACGTTCGCTGCTGATAGTGATTGTCTCCTGTGTATTCCTATCCATTATGTGTTTTGCAAGCTTGGCCGCTGGCCAGTATGCCATTCCTATCAGTCATGTCTGGGGGGCGCTGTGGTCTAACGACACTCACTCGATCGAACATGTGATTGTGACGACTACGCGATTGTCACGTACCGTGGTTGCATGCGCGGTAGGGGCAGGATTAGCCGTGGCTGGCGTGCTTATGCAGTCGTTGACAAGAAACCCTCTGGCATCACCAGCGATATTTGGCGTGAATGGCGGCGCGGTCTTTTTGATCGTACTGGTCACGCAATTTCTTGGTGTGGGCAGCCTGAATGATTATATCTGGATTGCGTTTGCTGGAGCTGCATTCGCGGGATCTCTGGTGTACGGCATCGGGATGCTGGGACAAGATGGATTATCGCCAGTGCGAGTGGTGTTAGCGGGGGCGGCCATCTCAGCGCTGTTTATGTCGTTTACCCAAGGCATGCTAGTACTTGGGCAGGAGGGTATCGATAGCGTTTTGTTCTGGGTCGCGGGCTCGGTCTCTGGGCGCGAATTAAGCGCGGTATTGCCAGTGTTACCCTATATTGGTGTATCGATAGCCATCGCATTATTGCTTTCACCTCACCTTAATATTTTGCTCTCAGGCGATGCTATTGCGACAGGGTTAGGACAAAACACCGCCTTACTCAAAGTCGTGATAAGCCTCCTAGTGATTGTGTTAGCTGGAGCGAGCGTTTCTATCGCGGGAAGTATCGGATTCATAGGATTGATTGTTCCGCATATGGTAAGACGGGTGAGCGGTCATCAGCATCAATGGTTATTAGCGCTTAGCGCGCTATGGGGGGCGAGTTTATTGTTAGTGGCCGATATTGCGAGTCGCTTGCTGTTAGCTCCACAAGAAATCCCTATCGGGGCAATGACCGCGATATTCGGGGCGCCGTTGTTTGTCTACCTCGCACGGAAAGGTAAAACTCATGATTAAACCATGGTATATACGCCTGCCTGGGTGTTCGTTTTCAGTCACGCCCCGTCTTCTATTAAGGATGACGTTGATCGTCTCTCTAACGTTGATCGTGATGGGAGTCAGTGTATCACTTGGCTCGCAACACCTGAGTATTCATCGCATCGCCTCATCGTTATTTAACGAGCAATCGCGCGACTATTTTACTCTTAATACGCTGCGCTTGCCCCGTATGCTGCTGGCTGCTTTGGTTGGCGGGGCATTAGGGGGCTCAGGTTTGGTTCTGCAGTCGATGATTCGTAATCCTCTTGCCTCTCCCGATATTATCGGCATTACTAGCGGCGCTTCCGCTGCTGCGGTTGGATTTCTCGCCTTTTTTCAGTCGTTATTAAGTGTGGTTTGGTTGCCAGTCTTCGCCATTATTGGCGCATTTGTTACCAGTATTTTGATCTATCTTTTAGCATGGAAAAACGGTGTGACGCCAATGCGTTTAGTGCTGGTCGGGATTGGAGTGTCGGCAGCGATGGGCGCTGTGGTGACATTGCTCATCGCCTTGAGTTCTGAGTCCACCAGTATGACAGCCTATATCTGGTTAACCGGAAGTGTGTATGGGGCGAATTGGCATGATGTAATGCGGCTTTTGCCTTGGGTGGCGAGCAGTTTATGCCTATCTCTGTTTTTGTCTCGACGAATTAATGCATTGGAATTAGGCGATCACACTGCCGTCGGGTTAGGGGTATCGCTTCAGACTACCCGCATGACTATGTTGTTATTGAGTGTCTTAATGGCAGCGCCAGCGATTGCTTATGCAGGCGCGATCAGTTTTGTCGGTTTGATTGCCCCACATATCGCACGGCGTTTGGTTGATCGACACTTCGCGGTATTACTACCAGCGACTGCTTTGATAGGGGCATGTTTAGTGATGTTGGCCGATGTGTGTGGTCGAGTGTTGTTTCAACCACTCGATATCCCCGCTGGGGTATTTGTCTCGGCAATCGGCGCCCCATTTTTTATTTATTTGCTCTATCGACAGCGATTTTGAAAGGAGTGACACAATGGAACAAGTCTTATGAGCTTTCAAACAAAATGTCAGTCATCGGCGTGTGGAACGCTTTCGTATAGCAAGACAGAACATCGCGCTACGCAAAGAGACTCATCGAGCACGCCCTTAGCGACCCAGAAAGTATCTCTTGGTTATAATAAAAAGGTGATCATTGACGAGCTCGAATTGGCTGTCTTACCCCGTCAAATATCGGTATTAGTCGGAGGAAATGGTTGTGGTAAATCCACGTTACTAAAGTCACTGGCACGTTTACTGACTCCACAAGCGGGACGCATCCTGCTTTACAATGATGACCTCAATAAACAATCAGGCAAAGCCGTGGCACGGCGCTTGGCTATTTTGCCGCAAGGGCCGGTCGCTCCGGAAGGGTTATCGGTGGAGCAGTTAGTGAGGCAAGGGCGTTATCCTCATCAGAATTGGCTACAAAGCTGGAGTGCTGAAGATGAGCGTCTGGTGAAGAAAGCGCTGCTCGATACCAATATGTTGGATCTTGCACAGCAGCCCATTGAATCCTTGTCAGGCGGACAACGCCAGCGAGCATGGATTGCAATGGCACTTGCCCAAGACACGGATATTTTACTACTTGATGAACCGACGAAGTATTTGGATCTCACTCATCAGATTGAAATTTTAGACCTGTTATTTGAATTGAATCAAAAACAGCACACCACTATTTTGATGGTACTTCATGACCTCAATTTGGCGTGCCGTTATGCCCAGCAGATGATCGCGATAAAAGACGGCAAGATTTTTTGCCAAGGTAAGCCAGAGCATATTCTCAATTTCGAGATGGTTGAAGCGGTGTTTGGTATGCAATGTTATATCGGACAAGATCCGCTCTTTGGTACGCCAATGTGCATTCCTTATGGTAAAGGACGCAAAATCACCGATGAAACGGGGGATAAGCATGATGACATTCGATAACCGGATAGCTGCGAGCCACCAATATTCAGGCTTGAATAGAGACATTCAGCAAGAAACGCCGCTCGCATTAAGTCATCAAGAGTGGCAGCGACTGAGTGAGTTTGGCCTGACGGATTGTCATGCGCTGTCGCCTCGCTCCATTGCAACCGAGCAACTTCTCGACGATACTCGATGCTTAGAGGTACTCGCGATCATTCAAGCTGAGATTGGCGCGCCAGATTTAAAAGTTACGGCCTCGTTAGTTATCAAGCGGATTGGATTTCTCACATTGGCTCCCATGCTGAGTGCCATGTCTTGGTATGATAAAGGCTTAGACATGAGCATGGGTAATTGCATTTTTGAATACCCATTTGAGCAGCAACAGTGGCAGTCGCGCATGCCGCTTAAAAATTGTCAGGTCACTCATGCAGATGATGATAGAGTCGCTTGGCGTGAAGCGCTATTGAGCTCGGTATTTAAACACCACTTATCATTATTAGTCATGCAGTTTCATCGTTTAACGCGAGTTCCCCAAGCGGTATTGTGGGAAAATATAGCAGTACGAGTGTTTAGTATTTATGAACGGCGTATCTTACCCGCGCTCACCGATCCCACTCAGAGATCGATGGCACAAGCCGATTTTACGTACTTATTACAGGCCGAGACAGCCCAATTATTTGGCTTGGATAGCAATCCGCTTACTCGCTATTTCTATCAAATACCGGTGAAGAATGACCCCGTTACACCGATTAGAGTAAGGCGCACCTGCTGTTACTATTATAAAGTCACCGATCCCGCGAAATATTGCAGTACCTGCCCGTTAGTCGGTAAAAAACCGAGTGCTCGCGGATGCTGTGGCGCATGAAATGAGAAGCAAGATTCTCGGGTTAATGTGCGAAAAAGCCATTTGAATCGCTATTCAAATGGCTTTTTTATTTGCGAAGGGAGGTCAGTTAGAAGGTTAGCCCATAACCGACAGTGAGTGTCCGGCCACGGCCTTTAAAGTAAAAATCATCGTTTTTGTATGCACTCTGTGAGTAATAGGTGAAGTAATCCTCGTTCAGCAGGTTAGCAATGGACAGTTTTAGCTTACCGACAGGTAGTTGATATTGCATTGAAGCATCAATCAAAGTGTAGCCATCAAAGTCCAGTTCTTTATCATCGAAGTGGCGATCAAAGTTGTGATTCGCTTGTAGCATGGTTGATAATGCTGCGTTCCACTGCGCCGTCCATGCGATACGCAGACGGTTGGGCGGAATATCTGCACCGGTAAGTTTCGTATCGACGTTTCCATCACCATCGGTATCCGATTGTCCTTCAATATAAGAATAACTGGTTTCCAATTGATGAATTGAATTCAATTGATAGGTGAGCGATGTTTCAACGCCCTTAATTTCTTTACGTTCTCTTTTGACGGTGTATAAATCATTATTTTCGACAATACGACTACCTAATTTGGATTTGGATTCGTAATAGCTGATTTCAAAATGGATATCCTGATGATTAAAACGTACGCCACCTTCATAGTTATCGGTAATGATCGGTGATAGATCAATTAAGTCGTTCACAGCTTGGCCGCTTTGACTGACACCGCGAAGTACTCGGCCAACATCAGGCATACCAAAGCCTTGTGAATAATGGCCAAAAACACTGACGGTTGGCGTTAGTTTAAATACGGCGCCCGCATTGAAGACGGTTTCATGAAATGTTGGCGAGCCGCCTTCCACTGAGGCATGATTTCTTGCCGCGACGGTTTGATAATCGGGAATGTCGAGTTTTGCGTGTTCATAGCGTGCGCCTGACTGTAATGTTAGGCGTTCAAACGGCTTGTATTCCAATTGCACAAATGGGGCATAGTTGTAATACGTGGTTTCTGGCACGTAAGTACGCCCAGTCAAGATCAGGTTTTGGCTGGTGGTATCTTTAAGAAGATCGAGCCCGCCCGTCACTTTGAGAGGTTGAGCAAACACATCTGATTTCGATAGCGTGATTTTAGCACCGATTTTATCGGACTCATTTTGTGATTGGTCGTCAATGGTTTGTGATGTGTTCGGGTCTTGAAAACTCGATGAAGTGGTTGCGCCGTAGCGACCGCGGAAGCGTTGATAAAAGGTTTGCGCTTTTAACGTCATACCGGCCAAATTTGTATCGGTATACAGTAAGTTGTATGTGTCGACGTTATTAAACGGAGCTTTGCCCGGTGGGCGCTGTTTTATCGAGGACGTCGCGATACCGTTATTCCGATCGCCTGCGACGCCCGTGTAGTTCATGTTCCCTTTTATTTGATAACGGTTGAATTCAAACTGTAAGTTTTGACTATCGCTAAACCAGTAGCCTAACTTCATGAATCCATCATAGCTTTTCGAATCCATCATATCACCGCGTACTGTCGCCGCGCCTACATTGTCACCATCACTATCTTTATAAATACCTTGCACATCGCCAGTCAAACCAAATAAGTAGTCCCAATTATCGGTGGAGCCTTTGGCATTGTAACTGGCACGATAGGTAAGGGCATCGCTGTCACCATGCTCAACCGGTGTGGTTAGTTGTAGTTCAACATGCTGTTTTAATGGTTCACTCGAGTCATTGGATTTGGTAATAAAGTTAATAATAGCGCCAGTCGCTCCCATACCGTGAATCGCCGATGCACCATGGAGCACTTCAATTCTCTCAACCATTGAAAGATCGATGGTATGCGCAGAGCGACTTCCTTCTCGTAAAGGGTTCGATTGCGGCACACCATCAATCATATATAGCACGGCTCGTCCACGGAACGTTTGACTGCTGTTATTTAATTTTTGGGTATTGGGTGAGTAGGCAGGAAGCAAATTGGATAAGACTTGTGAACTGTCTGTACTGATCGCCAGTTGTTGTTGAATCTGTTTTTGCGTGATCACGCTAACCACTTGTGATGAATCTTGTCGCGTCGTATTCATACGACTGGATTCCACCACATAGGTTTCTACCGTGTGATCCTCGGCAAATGCCTGAAGGGGGGAGAGAGTCATTATGGTTATTGGCACTATAAGCGTGCGTGTTTGTCTTAGCATAGTCATCGCCTAGGGTTAGTATTTTTCAAAAACATTATAATAATGAAAATCGTTATCATTTTCATTTGTAATTTAATTAAAATATTAAAATGTGATAACTAAACTAAAAATTGATCCATCAATGGGGGTAAAGTTGAGCGTGATCTCTGCCTATTCACGGAAAATGAAGCGTTGATTTCACATCCAGAAAGCACGGTTGGCGGCAAAGCTTGCTATTTCACCCCTTACATGATTTTCTAATCGTGAATAACAATAAAGCGCGATCAATCAATGATGGCCAGATAGTACGGATGACCGATTTTACCTCTTGGTTGAATTGAAATGGTTGAGTCGGAAAGCATGATGCAGGTTCACAGAGGTGTTAAGGGTGACAATGAATAATGTTGTGTTAGTGACTGGCGGAGGCCGTGGTATCGGTGCTGCTGCCGCCAAGCTATTTGCGTTGCACGGGTATGCCGTGTGCATTAACTACAAATCGAATGAAGCCTCTGCGACTCAGCTTGCTGATGAAATTCTCGCGCAGGGCGGACATTGCATTACAGTCCAAGCGGATGTTTCTAGAGAAGAAGACGTATCACGATTATTTTCAACCGTGGATAACGAACTTGGCAATATTACTGTATTGGTCAATAATGCGGGGATTCTTCGCCCACAATCACGCTTAGAAGACATGACAGCCGAGCGGATCAATACCTTGTTGACAACGAATGTCACCAGTTATTTCTTATGTTGCAAACAAGCGATTAAGCGGATGTCACATCGCTACGGTGGCCTTGGTGGAACGATTGTTAATGTCTCTTCAGGTGCTGCTCGTACTGGCTCGCCTCATGAATACATCGATTATGCTGCAACAAAAGGAGCGATTGATACCTTAACGAAAGGGTTATCGATTGAAGTTGCGGGCGAAGGGATTCGTGTCAATTGTGTGCGACCTGGCTTAATTCATACTGACATGCATGCTGATGGTGGTGAGCCAGGCAGGATTGCACGCTTACAAAATAAAATTCCATTGCAACGGGGTGGCACACCAGAAGAAGTGGCGGAAGCCATCTATTGGCTTGCCAGCGAAAAATCCTCTTTTTCTACAGGGAACTTTTTAGATCTATCTGGCGGTTTATAGTTCCTGCGGCAATGGTATGGATACGATGACTCGGCGTATTCATCGCGCCAGTTAGTATGATTATTTTGTCTGAGCGTTCGTCGTCTATCGAGCATTTATTTCTGCTTAGCATAGAGTGAGCTCGATCACGTTAGCCTTGATAAAACCGTCGTTTAATGGTTCGCTGAACGACGTGAGGTCTGCTGAACTTCATTTCTGTGCGACTTGTCATATAAAAAATCTATCTAGCACTTTAGGGTTATTCAATAGCGTTATTGTTGAATACAGTACAGGGGTGTATGGATGGTTAAGTTAAATGATTCTTCGAACATTAATCTGCTAGGTTGGCGTAACATCGTAGGTGTGGCAACATTGTCTTTACTGCTCATTTGTCAGAGTGCTGACGCCCGCCAGAGCGCACCTCAATCTCCTGATATTCTATTTGGTCCGCTTTTCGATGCCGTGCAACGAGCACAATTGTTTGACGATCAAAAAACCTTTGCCGATGCCGTGGCCAAACGTTCACCACAATCGATTGTGAGCAATTGGAAAAAGCAAAAATCGCAGAAGGGATTTGATTTAAAGAGATTCGTATTGGCGAATTTTTCCATGCCTAAGACGCACTCCGCTTATGTCCCACCCGCCAATCAAAGCTTACGTGAGCATATCGATGGTTTATGGAGTGAATTAACCCGTAGCGCACAAAAAGCGGGCAAATATGACTCACTGCTACCGATTCCTAAATCTTATGTTGTCCCAGGCGGACGTTTTCGTGAGGTTTATTATTGGGATAGCTATTTTACTATGCTCGGGCTGGCTGAGAGTGACCATTGGTCGTTGATTAAAAATATGCTGGATAACTTTGCTTGGGAGCTCGATCAGTACGGTCTGATCCCCAATGGTAATCGCAGTTATTATTTAAGCCGTTCACAGCCGCCTTTTTTCAGTTTAATGGTGTCATTGTACGCCAAGCATCAAGGTGATCGGGTTTATACCGATTACTTAGGGCAATTGCAAAAAGAGTACGATTATTGGATGGCAGGGAGTACTGACCTGGCGAAAGGGCAAGCCAAAAACCGCGTGGTGAAGCTTCCCGATGGTACGTTACTCAACCGATATTGGGATGCACGTGATGTGCCGCGTCCAGAATCTTGGTTGGCAGATATCAAAACCGCGTCAAACGTACCGAATAAAGACAAACCAGCGCTGTACCGTCAATTACGTTCAGGAGCGGCCTCGGGTTGGGATTATAGTTCCCGTTGGTTTAGTGATCCTCAGGATTTGAGTACGATCGAGGTCACCCATATTATTCCGGTGGATCTCAATAGTTTGCTCTATCACCTTGAACAGGTATTGGCGAAAGGGTATCAGTTAAACGGCGACAAGCCACTTGCAGCGTATTATCGTCAATTGGCGGATGCTCGAGCGAAAGCGATTAATACCTATTTATATAATAGCCAGCAAGGTTGGTATAGCGATTACGATTGGACGACTGAACAGGTGCGTCAGCCACTGACCGCAGCGACGTTGTTCCCGTTATTTTTCAATATCGCGACCAATAATCACGCCAATGCCACGGCTAATGCTGTGTCATCACAATTGGTTCATCCTGGCG
>JBQGON010000048.1:0-21404 GCA_052087065.1 Vibrio sp.
CGGTATTGGGCCAGGTCTTGGCCGAGATGAGTTGGGGAAAAAATGGTTTGATGCCGTTGTGCGTCTATCTCTTCCTAAGGTGATGGACGCCGATGCTCTGTTTTTCTTAGCACAAACTCCGGTTTACGATGACCATCGTATTATGACGCCTCATCCTGCTGAGGCTGCCCGTTTATTGGGGGCTAGCATCGAATACGTCGAAGCCGATCGCTTTAAAGCGGTACGCTCCCTACAAGAACGTTATGGTGGCGTGGTGGTATTAAAAGGTGCTGGCACGCTGATTTATGATGGGCAACATATGTCCGTGTGTATGGCGGGTAATCCTGGGATGGCAACGGGTGGAATGGGGGATGTACTGACTGGCGTCATCACCTCGTTGGTCGCTCAAGGGCTTGAGCTTGCCAACGCGGCGCAAGTTGGCGTATGGATACACAGTAGCGCGGCCGATAGCAATGCCGCACTACATGGTGAAAGAGGCCTATTGGCGAGTGATTTATTACCTCATCTACGCCAGTTGGTTAATTGATTGAATCAATTAATTCGTTCCCAGACTTTTGGCCAGCCATAAACGCTTGAATGCTGGTTAATGTCGTTTCGGCGATGTTTTGTAAGGCATCCGAGGTGAGAAAAGCCTGATGCCCAGTAAATAATACATTATGGCAAGAAGACAGACGTCTAAAGACATCGTCTTTGATGACGTCATTAGATTTATCTTGGAAGAAGAGATCTTTCTCGTTGTCGTATACGTCTAGGCCTAATGAGCCAATACGGCCTTGTTTTAAGGCTTCAATGGCGGCAACTGAATCTAATAATCCACCGCGACTGGTATTGACGATCATTACGCCGTCTTTCATTTGCTCGAATGCGGCTTGATCGAGTAGGTGATGGTTATTCTCCGTCAACGGGCAATGCAGGCTAATCACATCACTCTGCGCGTAGAGCACGTCGAGTGGCTGATATTCTGCCCCCAGCTCAATGGCTTGTGGATTTTCATACGGGTCATAACAGAGCACGCGCATACCTAACCCGCGTAAAATACGGATCGCCGCAACACCGATTTTCCCAGTACCAATCACGCCCGCGGTTTTACCATGAAAATTAAACCCGACGAGTCCCTCTAAGTTGAAGTTAGCTTCACGGGTCCGTTGGTAGGCCTTATGGTAACGACGGTTAAGACACATCATCAGGCCAATTGCGTGTTCAGCAACCGCTTCCGGAGAGTACGCGGGAACGCGCACCACTTGCATACCTAATTCACGGGCTTTCTCTAAATCGACTTTATCAAAGCCTGCACAACGCATCGCGATGAGACGCGTGCCACCGGCGTATAATTGTTCGAGAACGTCAGCCCCTAGTTCATCATTAACAAACGCACATACCACCTCGCAGTTATGCGCGATTTTAGCGGTTTTTTTGGTGAGCCGAAAATCGTGAAAAGTAAGACTAAACTGTTGAGAGTCGGCGAGTTCACTAAATGACGATTGGTCATAGGATTTCGCACTGAAAAAGGTCACGTTGATCATGATGATCTCCTTAAAGGGCTACCAAGTGCTCAACGGCACAGCGATGAGCGATAATCGGTTGTTCTGGGAAGCGCAATCGCAACAGCATTACAACGGTCTACAGTGTATATCGAGATTTTGGTAAAAAATAAACCCCAGAGTAATAGGGATATATCAATGAAGTTAGCGTGTTTGTGTGAAAAGTGTACAAGTAGCCTGTTTTTTTTACGAAGAATGGATGATTTCAGAGTGACTTCTATCACATTTAGTAAAAGAGGTGGGAGATTCTTAATCGAAACATCAAGTGTGCTGAAGAAAAGAGTGATTGAAGAAAAGAGTTAACTAACTGTAAGTTATATCTTTTTGTGGAGTTTTCAACAAATAAAAAATACGGGTATGATTTCTCACTGACGGTATCACAAAAGTTTTTCAAATATCAGTCTTGTAGGAAATAAAACTGAGCCTATAATACTGAAAACCGGAGCGTCTGCCAACGCTCCGGTTTTTTTGTGTCCGAAATGTTATTACGTCTGCCAACGTAATAACGAGCATCATGCGGGACACTGTAGTTAATCAGACTAGTAATTGCACAATGCGTATCGAACAAGAACTTAAGTTAGGTTTTAAAGATGTCCTGTTTCGTCCGAAACGTTCTACCCTTAAAAGTCGTTCTCAAGTAAATTTAACCCGCGGTTTTACATTCAAACATAGCGGTCGTCAATGGTCTGGTGTGCCTGTTATTGCCGCTAATATGGATTCTGTCGGTACTTTTGACATGGCGACAGCATTGGCTGCGCATGATGTGATGACAGCGGTACACAAACACTACACCGTTGAGCAGTGGGCGGACTTTGTTAAGCAAGCCGATGCCAATACCTTAAATAAAGTGATGGTCTCAACGGGAACGTCTGATCGAGACTTTGATAAAATCCAACAAATCTTAGCGCTGAGCGACGAACTTGTCTTTGTATGTATTGATATTGCCAACGGTTACTCCGAGCACTTAGTGGAATTTGTGGAGCGAGTACGCGCCGCCTTTCCTGATAAAGTGATTTCAGCGGGTAACGTGGTCACTGGCGATATGGTGGAAGAGCTGATTCTTGCGGGTGCTGATATTGTTAAAGTCGGCATCGGCCCAGGTTCTGTGTGTACCACGCGAGTGAAAACCGGTGTGGGTTACCCACAGTTGTCAGCGATCATTGAATGTGCCGATGCGGCGCACGGCCTTGGTGGCCGCATTATCGGTGATGGCGGTTGCGCGTGCCCAGGGGATGTATCCAAAGCGTTCGGCGGCGGCGCTGACTTTGTGATGCTTGGCGGCATGCTCGCAGCGCATACCGAATCTGGTGGTGAGCTAGTTGAGAAAGACGGTAAAACGTTCATGAAATTTTATGGCATGTCGTCTGAGTCAGCGATGGCGAAACACTCCGGCGGTGTTGCCAAATACCGCGCAGCGGAAGGCAAAACCGTGGTCTTGCCATACCGTGGCAGTGTCGAAAACACCATTCAAGATGTACTTGGCGGCGTGCGCTCAACTTGCACCTACGTTGGCGCGGAGCAGTTAAAAGAGCTGACTAAACGCACCACATTCATCCGTGTACAAGAGCAAGAAAACAACGTGTACGGTAAAGAATAACATCGGGAATATCGATGTATTAAAAGCCGCTGAAAAGCGGCTTTTTTTATGTAAAAAATGACAAGTGGCGACAGTGAACGAGGCTATAGGGTTGAGGGTAACAGCTTCGGTTAAATGGTCGGGGGCAAAGTGTGCATAACGCATCGTCATCGATATATCGGCATGACCAAGAATATCGCGAAGCACTAAAATGTTGCCGCCGTTCATCATAATGGTAAGACCTGAGACTCATAGGCACTTTTTATGATAAAAATATAATCAAATCATAAAGAGTAAAACTATGGTAAGGGGACTCGCTACACCGAGGAATTTATGCAAGGAGCTGATTAAATTAGATCTTTTTTACATATTTTTGGTGAGTTTGTAATAGGGGATTATGTCGCATTTATCATCTAATTGATTGATCATACTCTTTTTCGAAATGGCTAAAACAGCCACTATTTTTTGGCATAAGGGGTGCAATATCCCAAAGTTCAACCAATTGAATATCAAAAACAAGGTAATTCCTGTAAAGTATTTTCCGTTAAGTAAAAATGATTACGGAAGGATAGTGTGGTAACTTTACTCAGTTGGCTTGGCAGAACAGACCTTGATCGGGCGAAGGATGATCGCCTTGCTTCTATAGCAACCATTGCTCTTAGAGGTTCAGTACTGGATGAAGTCATCATACTTGCCAGTACATGGGAAGATGAATGGCATGACTATAAAGATTGGCTAAAGAAAAAGCTCACATTAGCCGGTCGTTCTAAAACTTCCGTTGTTATTCAGAGAGTAAGATTGCATTCACCAATCGATTATTCTTCTATTACCAAAGTCATGCATAAGCAGCTTGATACCGTGTATTCAAATTCCGACAAAGTCTATCTAAACCTTACATCTGGCACACCAGCGATGGCGGCTGTTTCAGTGTTGTTGGGAAAAGGTAGAGTTAAATGCCAGTTGGTTCAGACATCACCTCAAGGCCAAATAATTGAGGTAGATATTCCTATCGATTTTGCTGCGGAGTATAAGAAGTCCTCTTCATCAGCTATTTCACAACT
Source organism: Vibrio sp. (assembly GCA_052087065.1). Taxonomy (GTDB): domain Bacteria; phylum Pseudomonadota; class Gammaproteobacteria; order Enterobacterales; family Vibrionaceae; genus Vibrio. Next base: position 4,179 of record JBQGON010000048.1, read on the forward strand.
CGCTTCCCAGAATCCTGTGTTAAACAGTGCATTTAACTCCATCACTGCAAAGTCTGAGCTAATGCACGATGTTATCAGGAAAGCTCAAAAACTAGCCTATTCGGATTTACCAGCATTAATACTTGGCGAAAGTGGTGTAGGTAAAGAGGTTATGGCAACGGCAATTCATAAAGCTAGTCAACGTACTGATAAACCTTTTAAGGCCGTAAACTGTGGTGCATTACCTGAAAACCTAGTGGACTCAATTTTGTTTGGGCATGTAAAAGGAGCATTCACCGGAGCTCATAAAGACCATGCTGGATTATTTGAGCAGGCGGATGGTGGAACCTTGTTTCTGGATGAAGTGGGTGAGCTGCCACTTAATATTCAGGTAAAGCTTCTTCGGGCTCTGCAACAAAAAGAGATCACTCGGGTGGGAGATGTTGATACCAATAGTATAGATGTGAGAATTATAGCAGCAACACACCAAGATTTGTTTTCGATGACTGCTGATGGTTCATTTCGTGAAGATCTGTTTTATCGATTGGCTGTTGGGGTCATAGAAGTGCCTCCATTGAGAAAACGTAAAGAAGATATTCCCGAGTTAATTAATACGTTTATGCTGGAAATAAATCGTCAGGCAGAAAACCATCCTCTCTTTGGGTGTAAAGAAATTTCCGAAGATACAATAAAATTTGCAGCATCATATTCATGGCCAGGTAATATTCGGGAGCTTTGGAATACACTGCACAGAGCCGTATTATGGTCTGAGAATGATTGTATTTCAGTCGATGAGTTGAAATCCTCCATATTGAGTTCAGATAAAAAAATTGTGAAACAGAAAGATTTTTCCATACCTGGTGATATAATTCAACATATTGATAATATAAAGAAAAATTATGTAATTCAGGCATTAGAAATGGCTAATGATAATAAATCTAAAGCAGCAGAATTGCTTGGTTTAAATAGTCATCAAACCTTAAATAACTGGATCAAAGCACTTCTGATTGAAGAGAAATAATTTACATAATAACGAGTTGGCATTGCTATTGCTCTAAAGACGATAAGGAATATGTCAGAGTGAAAACATCAATGAATTTTGAACATCTTCGTCAGCAGTGGCCAGAATTGGCCGAACTAGGCGCATTTGCAGAAAACTACGCAGTCACCGATCCACAAAGCTCGATGGTGAAATTGCGTTGTTATATAGAGAAAGTGGTGGGTTTCCTATATCGGGAATTACGTTTGCCCGTTGAGCCTAATGCCAGTGTTCACGATAAACTCACTAATCGTGCCTTCACTGAAGTTGTTGATAGGCTCATTCTCGATAAATTTCATTTAATTCGTCGTCAGGGCAATAAAGCCGCGCATGAAGGCTATGTCGATCAGCACGACGCTATCTGGTTAGTCAAAGAAGCCTATTATATTAGTGTCTGGCTGTATATCGCTTATGGTGATGGTAGCCAGCACGATTTGCCAGATTATCAGTCGCCAGAAAATGCGCCTCGGGATGATGAGGGAAAAGCGGAATATAAGCGTAAAAATAAACAGCTTCAGATCAAACTGGCACAAAACAGCGCACAACTGGAACAGGCATTAAAAGAGCTTGAAGAAGTCCGGGAAGCGCAACTTGAGGCGCAAAGAGAAGCGGCTCGTCTTAAACTGGCAATCGATCAGGAAAAATCCGATCAGATTATCAAGCGTACTGATTCGTTAAAATCAACGTTTGAATTTAGCGAAGCAGAAACCCGTCAGCGTCTTATTGATGCAGAATTACGTAGTGAAGGCTGGGATGTGTCTGATGATGACTCCAGTACTGAGCAAGTCTCCAAAGAATTTGCAGTGGAAGGCATTCCTTCTACTTCTTCGGGTAAAGGTTATTGTGACTATGTTCTGTGGGACGATAATGGTTTACCCCTTGCAGTCATAGAAGCGAAACGCACTCGTAGAGATAACAAACAAGGTCGTGAACAGGCGAAAGAATATGCGGATGCACTGGAAGCGCGTTTTGGCCAGCGGCCTGTTATTTTCTATACCAATGGTTATGACATCACTATCTGGGATGATGCTCAGGGATACGCTCCGCGCAAACTGTTTGGCTATTACTCAAAAGACAGCCTGCAGTATCTGATTCAACAACGCCGATTACGCAAAAGCCTTGTAGAAACACCCATTGATATTAAAGTTGCTGGGCGTGATTATCAGATCGAAACCATTACCCGTGTAAGTGAACGTTTTCGTGATAAACACCGCAAAGCTCTGATTGTTCAGGCGACAGGAACAGGTAAAACCCGTGTGGCGATTGCCTTGTCGAAACGTTTGTTGGAAGCTGGCTGGGCTAAACGCGTGCTCTTTTTATGTGACCGTAAAGAATTACGTAAGCAGGCGGCTAATGCATTTAATGAGTACACCAATGAACCTTTGTTTGTCAAAGGCAAAAGTAACAAAGAGAAACTGAGTTCAGCCCGTATTGTGATTGCAACCTATCCGGGCATGATGCAGAGTTACCAGGAATTTGATGTTGGGCACTTTGATTTCATCATTGCTGATGAGTCACATCGTTCTATCTACAATAAGTACGGTGAATTATTCCATTATTTTGATGCTTTGCAGGTCGGGTTAACCGCGACGCCGGTAGAAATGATCTCCCGCTCTACCAGTAAACTGTTTGGTTGTGATTACAAATTGCCAACCGCCAACTACCCACTTGAACTGGCCATTGAACATGGAAATCTGGTGCCGTTCAAAGTGGTTGCTCATACAACCAAGTTCTTACGTGATGGTATCCATCGGGATGACTTAACCGATGAGCAAATTGCCGAGCTTGAAGAGCAGGGCATTGATCCTAATACTCTGGAATTCGATGCACCACAAATCGATAAAGCCATTTTTAACAAAGACACCAATCGTCAGATTATTCGTAACCTGATGGAAAATGGATTGCGTGATGCGGACGGTCAGCTTCCGGGTAAGACCATTATTTTTGCGCGCAATATTGATCATGCAAACTTGATCGCAGAACTGTTCAGTGAACTCTATCCGCAATATGGTGGTGATTTTTGTCGAGTGATTCACTCTAAGAATGAGCGGGCTGAAGAGCTCATTGATCGATTTAAAAGTGCGGATGGTGATCAGAATGAAATCACGATCGCGGTATCGGTTGATATGCTGGATACCGGTATCGATGTACCGGAATGTGTCAATCTCGTCTTTGCCAAACCGATTAAATCGAAAGTGAAGTTCTGGCAAATGGTTGGTCGGGGTACGCGTTTATGTGAAAACCTGTGTGGACTCGGGCTACATAAAAAACACTTTTTGATTTTCGACCATTGGAACAACTTTGAATATTTCAAGATGGATCCGGAGGAGGAAGAACAACGTCCGGGCAAGTCACTCGCCCAGCAGGTTTTTGAAGCCAAAGTCCGCCTAGCGGTTGAAGCGCTGAAAAAAGCGAATATGGATTTGTTTGAACAGACAGTGCCGCTGATTAAAGCTGATATTGATGATCTTGACGACAATGTTATTACCGTTCGTGAGAAATGGAAACTGAAAGCGGAGCTAAGTGATGAACGTTGTCTGATGCAGATGGCGCCTGATACCCGCGAAAAATTATTGGGTGAGATGGCTCCGCTGATGCAGTGGCGTAATATCGCCGGGATGAGCGAAGCGTTACGTTTTGATTTACAGATGATCAATGCGCAGTTAGTGAAATTACTGCAACCGGATATGCTTGAGAAAGAAGTCTTGCTATTGATGCAGAAAATTACCACGCTCTCGATGCATTTGAATGATGTTCGTCAACACGCTGCAACCATTGCCAAAGTGCAGGAAACAGAGTTCTGGAATGATACGGACTTTACTGAGATGGAGCAGGTGCGCAAGACACTACGCCCGGTCATTCATCTGCGAGATAAAGGTGTTGCGCCATCACCGCCTAAACCACCAATTATTGATATTAAAGAAGATGCCGCTGAGTATCGTACGGATGAAATCAAAACCGATATCCGCACGGTTGATTACGAGATTTACCGTCAGGAAGTGGAAAAGACGTTGTCACCATTGTTTGAGTCCGATGAAGTGCTGAAAAAGATCCGCGCCGGTGAATTGGTAACCGAAGATGAACTGGCGCAATTGATGGCGCTGGTTCATACGCAAAATCCGAATGTCGATTTAATAACGTTAAGTGAATTCTATCCGGATACCACGGCATCACTTGATCAGATCCTACGTACCATGATTGGAATGAATCGTGAGGAAGTGGAGAAACAATTTACGGCGTTTCTGCAACAGCTTCATACTCAGTTAAACAGTCGTCAACAGCGTTTTATTATTATGCTGAAAGACCATTTATGCCGTTTTGGTCGCATCTCGGTTGATGAGCTTTATGATGCACCATTTAACCAGCTCGACGATGCCGGGCTGGATGGGGTTTTCCCTATCGCTGCTCAGGCTGATGTGATCGCACAATTTGTGACTCGCTATAGTGTTACGTTGGGCGAAAAACAAGCGTCTGTTGAGGCAACCACTCCTTAAGCATAGGGGAATGCCAGCTCTGGCGTTACACTACCAAGAATAATAACACTCAGTGGTTCACCATTGAGGAATGAAAGAATGAGAACAAAATGATTAATGGTCAGCTAAAAAGCAAAATCGATAAACTGTGGGAAGAATTTTGGACGGGCGGTATTACCAACCCGTTAACGGTGATTGAACAGATCACCTATCTGATGTACGCCCGTATGCTTGATATGAACGAGCGTAACGATGAAAAACGCAGTGCTCGCACCGGTAAATCGTTTCCGCGCCGTTTTCCAGATAATAAACAACATATCCGCTGGGAACAGTTTCGTCACAAAAGTGCGGAAGAATTGTATCCGTTAGTCAAAGACGAGTTATTTCCGTTTTTTGCCGAGTTAGCTGGCGACGGCACCTTGTTTGCTGAATTCATGCAGGGCGCGCAGCTAATGATACAGAAACAGTCATTGTTGGCTCGTGCGGTAGATTTGGTGAGTGAATTGCCACTGGAAAACAAAGATGTCAAAGGCGATTTGTATGAATATCTGTTATCGAAATTAACCACGGCAGGGATTAATGGTCAGTTCCGCACGCCACGTCATATTATTCGGACGATGGTGGAGATGCTGGATATCGAAGAAACTCACCGCATTTGCGATCCGGCTTGTGGTACTGGTGGTTTCTTAGCCGTCAGTTACGAATATTTGCTTGAGAAATATTCTTCTCCTGAAGGTACCGAGAAAGAGCCGTTGTTTGACCAAGATGGTAAACCTATGCTCGATGCGAATGGTCAGCCAATGTTTAACACGATTTATACGGGTGACTTGCTCAATTCGGAAAACCGTCGTCATATCGATTATCGTATGTTTAATGGTTTTGATTTTGATTCCACGATGTTGCGGGTGGCAGCGATGAACCTGGTGATGCACGGAGTCAAAGAGCCGGGCATTGTGTATCAGGACACCTTAAGTCAGAGTTTTGCAGAACGTCATCCCGAAGATGCCAAGCAGGGGTTTGATGTCATTCTGGCCAACCCACCATTTAAAGGTAGCCTAGATGAAGAAGACGTTGAGCCGGCGATTTTAAAAGTGGTGAAAACCAAGAAAACCGAACTGCTGTTTGTGGCACTGATTCAACGGATGCTCAAAGTGGGCGGCCGTAGTGCGACTATCGTGCCGGATGGAGTGTTATTTGGTAGCTCGAAAGCCCATCAAACTCTGCGTAAGCATCTGGTGGAAGACAACCAATTAGAAGCGGTGATTTCCCTGCCTAGTGGCGTATTTAAACCGTATGCGGGAGTATCGACTGCGATTTTGATTTTCACCAAAGGTGGCAGCACCGATAAAGTGTGGTTCTATGATGTGCAGGCGGATGGTTTGTCATTAGATGACAAGCGCACGCCAATCAAAGATAACGATTTACCGGATTTGGTGAAACAGTATCGAACATATCAACAAGCGGTCATCAACAACAAATCGCTGGATGACTGGCAGGATAAAACCCAAAAAGCCTTTATTGTCGATAAAGCCGATATCCAAGTGCAGAAATACGACCTCTCCATCAACCGCTATAAAGAAGTAGTCTACGAAGAAGAAACTTATGACGACCCGAAAGTGATTTTGGGCAAACTCAAGGCATTGGAAAATGAAATTCTGGCTGATTTGAATGAGTTGGAGTCGATGCTATGATTAAGCTTGGATGCAACACGTCATTACCATCAGGATGGCAGTGGGCTGAAGCTGGTAAAGTAATTGATATTCGTGACGGTACACATGATTCACCTAAACCGGTTGAGGTTGGAATTCCATTAGTTACGTCAAAAAACTTGAAAAATGGGAAGATTGATTTTTCGACATGTACGAATATTTCAGCGGAAGACCATGAGCAGATAAGTAAACGTTCGGCCGTTGATGATGGCGATATTTTGTACGCTATGATTGGAACTATTGGTAATCCGGTAATTGTTCAAGGCGATAGAAATTTTTCTATTAAGAATGTTGCACTATTCAAGTTTTCAAAATCCCAAGTGTTCAATAGGTTTTTTTATCATTTGCTAGGTAGTTCTCTTGTAACTCAGCAGTTTGAAAAAAACGCTAGAGGGGGGACTCAAAAGTTTGTTTCATTGGGAAACATACGAGCTTTGCAAATACCACTCCCCCCTCTAGCCGAACAAAAACGTATTGCGGCGATTTTGGATAAAGCCGATGCCATCCGCCAGAAACGCCAACAAGCCATCAAACTGGCTGATGAGTTTTTGCGTAGTGTGTTTTTGGAGATGTTTGGTGATCCGGTGACGAATCCAAAGGGGTGGGAGGTTTGCGAACTAAGTAGTTGTCTCGATTTTTTGACGAGCGGTTCACGTGGTTGGGCAAAGTATTATGTAGAAGAAGGCAGCAAATTCATTCGTATTCAAAATGTTGGTAAGAACAAACTGTTACTTAATGAATTAGCATATGTGAATGCTCCAGATACTAAAGAGGCTGAGCGAACTAGAGTTAAAGTGAATGATGTTCTGCTATCCATAACGGCTGATTTGGGAAGGTCTGCCGTCGTAACGGAAGAGTGGAGTGGAGGGCATATAAACCAACATCTTGCACTACTACGGTTAAAAACGAGTAAATTGGAGCCTCAGTTCCTATCAGCTTTACTCTCATCTGAAGGTGCTCTTAAACAGTTTAAAGCAAAGAATAAAGCGGCAGTAAAAGCAGGGTTAAACTTTGACGACATTAGGACATTTGAGGTTTATTTGCCGCCATTACGAACTCAATCTAAATATTTAGCTATCTATAATACAGCGATGAAAAATTTAAATAAGTTAATGATTCATCATGATAATACCGAGGTGTTGTTTAGTTCATTATCCCAAAAAGCCTTCTCAGGCCAACTATAAATTTTAGAGGTATCTTCGGATGCCTCTTTTTCAAAGGTTAGGTTTGTATGCAACTTCAACTCAGCGCCAGCAATGCGCTTAACAAATGGCTCAAAGCCGATTTCCCTCGTTTGCCAGTGGAAGAGGGTAAACAAGCCGGGGTCAATAAACTGAGTTCGAATGCCGTTACCATGAGCTGGCAAGTGCACCTGATTGAAAACCGTTACCGCTCGGTAGAGAAAACCTTAATCGTTTGTGAAGCCAATAGCCGCTTCACCTATTTTATTCCGCTTAATCGCATGATTCTCTCGCCCGACGAACTCGCTGAACGGTTAAAAATTAAATTTGTACTAGATATTTTGTCATCGTAAACGTAAGTGTGATAGTGATGTTTGTCTGTATTGTGGTAAAAAAACTTACGCTTGTCTGTAATTTTAATTGCAGTTGTTAGGTTGGTAATTAAATTTTTCTTTAAAATTCAAATAATTAAACTATGGCATAGGTCTTGTATTTTATATTCTAAATAATAGACATGAGATAATATAAATATGCAAGATGTTACTAACTCTCGTTTAGTCACAGACAATATCAAGTTAGCTAGAAAAAACAATAATACCGAATCTGCATGCGAAAAAATCAGGCAATTAGAATTAGAAAACCAAGCTCTTAAAGACAAAGTTAACCAGTTGGAGCAGATCGCGTATTGCGATAGTTTAACCGGATTAAGTAACCGTGAGTTGTGTATCAAAAAATTGAATCAATTTATTAAAGATCAGAATCTTAAAAATGTTTCTGTAGTCTTTTTGGATCTTGATAATTTGAAAGTGATTAACGACCTGTTAGGGCATTTTGCTGGAGATATGGCTTTGTGTCACTTTTCTAATATCTTAGCTTATCATTGTCCAGAGGAAGCGTTTGTAGCGCGTTACGGCGGTGATGAGTTTGTCGTATTGCTACCAAAGTATGATATGTCATTGGCAAAAGAATGGTGTGAGTCATTAGATAATGAATTGTCTACTTCAATGACAATGAATGAGCAAGAAGAACCCTGTGTGCAATTTTCATCTGGAATTTATACCTTTTGTCACTCCAAGCATACAGACAGAAATACGGAAATTGTTGCCACACGGGTTATTGAGTTAGCAGACCGTGCAATGTATGCAGCAAAACGTGCAAAAAAGCAGATGAAGTTTTGTGATGTTCATGAGTTGTAATAACGATAGATTTAAAGATATCATTCTGATTATTAATAATTATTTAATCTAGGTAAGGTATAGTGATGCCGTTGGGCTTATCAAAACACTACCTAGTTGCGGTTATACATTGATGAAGCTTTTTTCTCGGAGGAGTAGAGGAGACAAAAGTTCTCAAAGAATTTCGCCCGCATATCTTCTTTGATGACCAGGATGTGCATTTAGATAAAGCTGCAAATTTAGTCCCTTCTGGGAAAGTACCTTATTCGAGTACGTCGGTACTATCCGTGATACCGAAAGGTTAGACGTAATACATTCGTTATCTTTATTTGAAATTTAGGGGTTAAAAGGTGCAAGATGGTGAAGCCACTAGGAAATGTAAAATTTGTATGTAAACAATGCGGGTGGTCGAAGGCGATGCATTTTGACAGTGATGTGATTTTTGGAGAGCCTGAATCATGTCCAAAGTGTGGAAATAAAGAGTTTCGGTTGCTAGAAAATAAAACGATTCTTGGCAAGGTCACAGATTTAATCTTAAAGAATAGGTATTGAGTTTCATTTCATAAATAGATAAGAGTTAGTAGGTCATTCCTTAAGGGGACTAGTGTTAATAAAGTAGGTCCTATCTTATTGTCTCAGTGAATAAAATGAGGATGAGAAATTACAAACTGATCTCATTGAACAACTACGAGTCAGTTTCTCACTAGGCAATTAGAATCATCGTCCTCAATTTTATGAGCCAATATTATTAAATTAGTTTTATACTTCGTCTCAAATGAAGTTGGAGAGCAAATGCGTAGAGTTAAAGAGTTTAAAGAACAAATAATTAAAGTATCAGAAACCAGTAATTCTTATAAAGGTAGCCTTCTTCAGTTTGAATCGGAACTAAACGATATTACTCGGGGTATTGAACAATTTACCGCTTATTTGCCTGTCATAGGAATGTTTAGTGCCGGGAAATCATCGCTGTTAAATGCATGGATGGAAAACGACCTTTTACCTGAAGATCAGGATGCAACGACGGCTATTTCTACAGAGTTGCATTTTGCACCTGAAACGACTATGAAAATTATTCAGGAAGATGGTAGTAGTTGTAATGTTGTTAATCTTCCAAGTGATGCAGAAGAAGCCAATATGGAGGATGTTTCTAAGGGGGTTTATGCGATTTGTACGGTTGACTCGGCGCGATTGCAATCATTGAAAGGTATTATTCCGGTGGATATGCCGGGAACGGATTCTAATATAGAGCGGCATACTGAAGCACTCTATCGCTATGCACACAAAGGTAATGCTTATCTACTCGTTCTCGATGCGGCAACGGGCACCATTCCTGCGAGTTTAATGGCATTTTTAAGTGAGTTAGATCTTTCCAATAAGATGTTGCTTATTGCTCTTCATAAAAGTGATAAGTACTCAGTAGAGCATCTTGAAGATGTTAAAGGTGGCGTACTCAACCAATGCTCGGATCTGCTGGGTATCACTCCAAACCTTATCTTTACTTCCGACCGTGATGAAGATACTCCGGAACGTCTACAAAAAATGTTTACTGGTTTAAACGTAGAGCAATTGTGTATTAGTCAGTTTACGCCGGATTTTAACAAACTTACGTTGCGCTTGCTAAATCATATCGAAGATATTCGTAATAGTAGCGAATTAGATACAACTCAGCTTACTAAAAAGATGCAAAGTCTTTTGGAAGTTAACTTAGATATTGAAAACACAATCAAAAATGAGGAAGCCACACTTTCTCAACAGCTTCAAACTACAACATTAAACAATGTTATCAACGATATCAGCTCAGAGTTGTACCAAAATCTCGACATACTATGTGAAATGGCCGATTCTGGCGATCAGCATACTTTCACCAATAAAATAACAGGCATCGTTAATCGCGTATGCGAGGAGTCTCTTCAACGAAATGTGGCAGCGAACATTGAAGTTGTAGCTAGCAAAATAGAAAAATCGGTTTCTATCTCTTCTGAGGAGTTAGCAAATACCCTAAGAACAGGCGTTACAGGGGCTAACCACGTTATGGAGGGGATACTAAAGGTTGTGAAAGAGGGGTCCAAAACCTATAGAACAGTGACAATCGTCCTGGCGATTACAACATCGGTTGTGATGCCCGTTATTGAATTACTGATCATATTCCTGCCTGACATCATACAGTACCTTAGTAACCCGGAAGAAAAACGTAGGCGTATCATTCGTGAAAAACTTGTCAACGAAGTGTTCCCTAAAGTTAAGAGTCAAATTAGGCAAGAACTTAAAAAGCAGATGCCAGAGATCGAACACGATATTTTGCAACAACTGCGTGATAGTTGGCAGCAACGTATAGAAGATGCAAAGTCTGCACTTGATGCCTGTAGAAAACAAAAAGAAGACCAGGAGAAAGACTGGAAGCTCCAACAGCAAAGCTGCAATCAAGATATTAAGAAGTTACGCCAAATATTGGAAACTATAAACGCTTAGCCTCCTTGCCACAATAAAAAGGATAGAAAATGAACCACAACAAGGCATCTTATAGTCAGGAAATTGAACGTTTTCTACAGGAAATGGGCGCAGTTAGCGAAAAGGTTGGACAGGATGAACGTTATTTGGATAGCGATCTGGTCACCAAGCTACACAAGTCTGTACAGACGTTACGCCCAGAGCTTGAAAATGAGCATGATAAAAACCGTTTATTGCGAGTTGGTATCATTGGGTCTGTCAAGGCAGGTAAATCAACATTTCTTAATGCGTTACTTTTTAATGGTGAATCGATTTTGCCAGAGGCTCCTACCCCAATGACGGCTTCTCTGACTCTATTGCGCCATACCGATGATAATCAGAGTGTTCGATTTGTTTACTACAGTCGAGAAGATTGGCAACAAATTGAGGAAGAAGCTGCTAAGGCGCGCAGCCAGGTTATTTCAGCGGTACAGAGAGAAAAGAAAAAGCATCAAGAGAGATTTAGCCGCGAAGTTTATGACGAGTTCAATGAGGCTAAGGCTTACCAGACAGAATTAAGTCGCCTCTCGCAAGAACGTCAGGCTTGTTGCGAGCTATGCGACAATGCCAAAAAGCACATTGGCAACCCATACCAGATTCTCGATAAAAAAGATGAGTTCTTTGCGGTAGAGAATATCAAAGACGTCGCCTCTCTAATTAAAAGCTACATAGGTAGTAACGGAAAATATACTTCCGTCGTGCGTCACGTTGAACTCAATATTAACTGCGAAATGTTGCACGATCTTGAGATTGTCGATACTCCGGGGCTAAATGACCCTGTCGTATCCCGAAGTCAGGAAACGCTAAAGTCATTAGCACAGTGCGATTCTGTTTTCTTACTTTCACGTACCTCGGCGTTTTTGCCTGAAGCTGATTTACGACTCTTGAAAGGGAAAACACTTTTCCAGGAAGGAATAAAACACAAAGTTATTGTTGCAAGTCAGATTGACTCTGGTGTGTTGGATCATAAACCAAATAAAATAGACTTCCGAACTGCATACAGAAAATCAGGACAAGCAGCATTCAATAGGCTGCGTAAAGTTTATCCGGACTTTAAGGGTAATCCAATCCCCGTATCTGCAATATTGTCATCCTGTGCTTATAAAAAGCAGAATAATCTTGAGTTAGATTCCAGGGAAAAACAAGTCACAAAGCAACTTGCAAAGTACCAGGGAGCGCCAACTTCCGCTCAGGAGCTACAACAGTTTTCAAATATCAATAGTATCCGTAAAGAACTCGATATAACTCGGCTTAAAAAAGATGAGATAAAAAGTGCCCGTCAGATGGATCTGTTAAAGGGCCGCCGTGATTTATTCTGCGACACGTTATTGACTTTAGAGAAAACGGCTGTAAGTAATAGCCGTCTGTTAAAAGATCAGGATATAGACAGTTTGAGAAAGCAGTCTGAATTGATCAAAGCAGGTATGAAGGCTATCAATTCGAAGCTTTCTAGTTTGTTTATCAATACAAATACAGAAGTAAAAAACCATATCGCAGTTCTCAAAAATCGGGTTATTAAAGATATTTCTAACTACGAAAACCTAAGAGTTGAAGAAAAACACAGTGCAGAAGACAAAAGCTATGAAACAGGGTTTATTTTTAAAGATAAGCATTACTATACGGTTGAAAAAACTGACTATATTGCTTCTGTAGCAGATGCGATTGGAATATTACGTCGTTATGTATCAACCGAAATAGGCCATATTAATCGTACGTTCAATGAAATATTACCTATCGAACAGTTAAAGGTACAAGTCAAAACTCACGTACTTAATCTCTACAACTCAGCGGGCATTGATTTTGACGAAGATTCAATTTTGCTCCCACTGAAAGCAACTCTAGGCCAACTTACGGTACCTAAATTTGAGTTCGATAACGATCAGTTAAACGATGAACTTATCAGTAGCTTCTCGTCAGAAACAGTAAAAAACGAGGAAATATATCGATTAAAGTTGAAGCTTGAACAGTCCTTACAGAATTGTGGGAAGACGTTGGTGGATGAACTTGAGCGTCACCAGCAGTTACTAGCTCGCGCACTGAAAAGTCACTCTGATGGTTTCGTACAAAACATCATCAACGAGACAGAAAAACACCTGAATAAAGTTACTGAACTGATGCAGGACAGAGAGAATAACTTGATTAAATATGAAAAGGTTATAGAAGGCTTGCGAGAGTACAGAAACGCAATGATATCTTTTGAGGTGCAAGGTCATGGTTGATTGTTTAGAAAAAGATTTATTTAACTTCGATGATAACGAGCTGTTTAATTTTGATGATCTTGATGAGGAAAATGCTCTTGAACCTCGAGAGGCCTTAAGGTTGATTGGCCGACTATACAAGCTACCACAGAAAAATTTAAGTCCGCCCCTTAAGCGTGTTTTGTATATGCTTGAGACTGAATTACCAAATTTATTGGGCAGTATCTCAATATCGGATAATCAATTAAAGGCGACCTACAACAAACTTCATACTCTGGCAGCAAAAACTATTGAACAGTACCGTTTACCAGAGTTGAGCGGAAAAACGGTAGTTGGTGTCGGAGGGATGTTTAGTGCCGGAAAATCGAGCTTTTTAAATGCGATGACGGGGATAGAATTACTCCCTGACAATCAGCAAAAGTGCACAGCAGTAGCGACTTATATGGTGAGCGGTAAACGTAGTGCCATCACCGCGTACACTATGCAGGATCAGGCCATTAAATTATCGGAAAGTGAGCTTCAGGCTATTTCTCATCAATTCTACGACAGCTATTCGATAGGTTTTTCTACTACGATCAGAAAAATGGTTATGTCACTACCTGCTTTTAAATGGCTCGACATAGTTCTTCTCGATACTCCTGGATATAACAGTGAACTCAGTGAGGATGATGATTTAAAGAATTTGGTTAGTGATGAAAAAATAGCTAGAAACCACCTGAGTAATTGTGATTACCTTATTTGGCTGGTGGATGTTGAAAGCGGCATTATCCCTGTCGGTGATATTGAATTTATAAAGACGCTTTCGCTGATTAATAAGCCCCTGTTTGTTTTAAACAAAGCCGATAAAAAGGATGCAACTGATTTACAGTCGATCCTTGAAACGTGTAATAAGCAACTTGACGACGAAAATATTGAGCACGCTGGCGTCACCGCTTTTAGTTCCCGTGATTATGGTGGACAAGAGTATCTACAGAATAATTTTCTGCAAACTTACTTTGAAGAGGCGACGGATTATGCTTCTAAAAACAAGCATTCAAATGTGAGTACAGAAATTACATTATTGCTTAAGGAATGGCGGGAGATCATGGAAAGTCAAAAGCAAAGTTATGATGCCCAGAAAAAAAGTATTGAAAATGGCATTCTGAATAGTGAGAACCCAAGAAATATCACTTCGCTATTAAACAGCTACAAGCTCATATTACAAAAAAGCACCAACCTATTCAGGCAGACTCAGAGTTTAGAAAAACTGGGTAATGAACTGCTTTCCGGCCTTTCTTCGTTGAGGTAAACAAATGAAACCGACAGATACGAAAGTATTGGAACTATTAGCTGATTTTATCGGTGAAACAGCTTCGAGTGTATCTCTAAGTACTTGGAATCGTTTAAAGGAAGAAACTGACAAGGTTATACGGATATGTAATCTGGAAACAGATTATTCGGATAAACCTGAGTTCAAAGTCAGGCTGGAAAAGGCACTTAGACAAGCCCAGGTTTTTTTGATTTTCCCGCAACTTGTTGGGTGCCATATCACTTGTTATTTGGGACTGTCGACAGCTCAGCGTCAACGGTTAATGCTAAATGATAATGTGGCTAAGACATTGGTTAAAAGCAATGATACGGTTCCAACAGTTTATTGCGGTGACCTAGAGGTATGCCAATTAGGCTTAGTGAATCAGGCGGGTAATATAAAGGATCACGACAACATTTCTGAGTTGGTTCGATTACTGTCAGAACACGTTGACCCGTCAGGGATATTTTCGGTAATAGCCAAGCGTCTCGAAGGTCTTGAACACAACCGTATAATCATTGATATCCCCAGAGGAATTCGAATCGACAATCCGTTTTTTAGAGCGTTCTTAGATGTTGCTAATGAAGTCGTAGTCCATAAGAAAACGCAAATCACAAATCAAGGTTTAGACTATTTGCAGAACATACGCTCTCGGGCTGTTATTGCAATTTTAGATGCCCCAGGTGCCGACCATATTAGTTACCCTCGATTGCGAAAAGGTCAGTTTAATCCCAAGATTAATGTGCAAGTAAAAGCTCAGTTCGCGTTTGTTTTGGAAATTAAGCGAGCGATGCAAAGAGTTGGGGCGTGGTCATATAATGAAGTGAAAAGCCAGGACATTCAGTTGGCTAATATTCGTAATGACTTGATCCACAATAGTGGTGATGCTGAACTAAGTTCTTTGCTAAAACAAAATCGTAAAGAGGCGAATACGAACATAGAAAGGCTAAAAAGCAGTCAGAGACTACTTAGCGATAGCAAGAACGCACTATTGCTGCATGCAAATGAGATCTACGGTATTTTGGAAAGGGTTTACATTAGCAACCACGGCCATGCTGATATAGATATAGATATAGAAATTATTCAGTGGGACAACTGGTGTATAGCGGAAGATTATTTTCTTGCATTATTTCATAGTGATTTAATCGAAGAAAGTCTGTCTCTGTCGGAAACTATGCAGCGCTCTGGTTATCCTTATCTTGACGTATTAAATGCTTATACCTCTGAACTAAAAGATGAGCCCATTTCTAAAAAATCGGTTATGTCTTTGGTAAATAGTGAGGACAAGCCATTACTGCACCGAGCGGCGATACATTTTACCTCACATGAAAGTCCAGATGCTGACAATATAGCGAAAGAGCATGCAAGAAAAATAGCTTTAGAAACAGGTAAAGAGTGGTATTTTCATGGATTAGCGACGGGAAGAGAATCTGATTTCAGGCGGTCTTTGCAAGAAGGCTATGCCCCGGCAGGAACTAAACTCTATGAATCTGCGCAAGATAAAAGCGCGTCTCAACGTGAGAAAACACTTAAGTTTTTAGCTCGACATTTGGTGCCTGAAGCCAATTATGAACTTGGTAGCCAGGGAAGAGGACGATATGCCCAGACTCAGTTGCGTATGGCTTCCGCTATGGATCATACGCCAGCACTTAAAAAGTTACTTAGAATAGAGAAAAATGAGGATGTCTTGTTGATGTTATTCAATTATCTTGATAGTAAGCAGGAACTGAATAGCAGAGATTTATTTGAGTTTGGGCGTTTTTTACAAGGAAAAGAGCTTTTCAACCAATCTCACAAAATATTAGAGCGATCCGACGAAGCGGAGGCATTAAGCTTACGCGCGCGTATGTATCAGTATGGAGATGGTGTAGCCCAAGACCTTTCGAAGGCAAAAGAACTATATAAATTCAGTGACAGCCGAAAACCAAATGATAAAGTTAAAAAGAGTTTGGATAAGGTGAATGATATGCTAATTAGGAAAGCTAATCGTTCCGAGAATAGAAGCTACAGTGGAAGCTCGAGAACCTCATCGTCATATACCATTGAATCTAGTTGGTGTTTTCTAACAACGGCAACATGTGAAGTGAAAGGCTACCCTGATGATTGTGAGGTGTTAAATACTTTTCGTGCATACAGAGACAACATACTGCGTAATGAGAGAGGAGGAGAAGCGTTAATAGCAGAGTATTACTCCATTGCACCTGAAATAGTGCGTCGGATAGCAAATTCCGAAAATCCTATGCAAACATACAATTTGATGTGGGATGAATACTTATATCCTTGCTATAACATGCTGCTCGAACAAGACTATTCAGGGGCTAAAGTTCTATATATTGAGTTGGTGGGCATGCTAGACAGAAAGTTCCAAGTGTCGCTCAAGAAGAGTATATAGACATTATATGTCAGAAAGTTTCCTACTGTACGTTGGGCGACTTTCACAAAAATATCAGTTTATGGTTGTATCAACAAAAATGAAAATCATCAAAAGCCGCTTTTTAGCGGCTTTTTTTATGTCACAAATAGCAAGTCGTGACAGCGAGCGAGGGTCAGTTACGCTCTGGCTAGATGAATGTATTACCGTCGTCGTCGACGGCAATTGGAGCCTATTTTTACCACACAAAAAATCGGGCTTATGTAGAACATGTAATCACCCCCTAAAATAGCGGCATACCATTTTAGAGTTCTTCAGCATACACT
>JBQGON010000049.1:0-9719 GCA_052087065.1 Vibrio sp.
CCCTTACAGATCTTTGCACAGACGTAATGCATCATAAATGGCTGCATGTATGTTCCGTTGTGAAACACAATCACCGATACGCCAGAGAATCATCCCATCATGCGCTTGAGATAACACCGGCTGTGGTTTCGCATCGAAAAGCGTCTCTACATCAATCTGACCTTTGTTGACCGAGTCTGCTTTGAGTTCGTAATACAAGGCCTCATTGGGACGAGTTCCGTTCTCAATCACCACTTGATCAACCACGCGTTCTTCTTTTTGCTCGGTATACTCATTTTCTAATACCGCCACCAAGTTATCGCCTTCGCGATACACTTTAATCAGCGCCAGATCAGAGGTCATAATGACTTCTTTTTCATACAAACTACGGTAATAAGTCGGGAAAGTTGTTCCACCAATGCCAACTCCTGGCTTGATATCATCCGTAACCAACTCAACTTTTGCGCCTTTTGCCGTTAAGTAATCGGCCGCCGACATACCCGAGAATTCACAAATGGTGTCAAATACCAATACGTTCTCACCAGGCTCAATGGTGCCATTGAGGATATCCCACGACGAAACCACTAAGCCTTCGTCTGCCCCCCAATCTGGATTTTGCTCTATAAATGGTGAGCCACCCGTTGCTAAGATACATACGTCTGGTGCCAGCTCACGTATCATGTCTGCGTTGGCGGCGGTGTCTAACAGCACCTCCACATTCAGACGAGTCAATTCCATCGCGAGCCAACGTGTGATCCCAGCCATTTGATCGCGCTGCGGCGCTTTGGCGGCAATGCTGACTTGACCACCAAGCTCCGCGGCTTTTTCAATCAAAGTGACATGATGCCCGCGCTCGGCGGCGACACGCGCCGACTCTAAGCCAGCAGGACCGCCGCCAATCACCACAACTTTACGGAGCGGTCCGGTGGTCTTTTCAATAATATGAGGCATGCCCATATGCTCGCGCGAGGTTGCGGCATTTTGAATACACAACACATCTAATCCCATATATTGGCGGTCGATACAGTAATTGGCCCCCACACACTGACGAATTTGATCCGTTTGATCGAGCTTAATTTTAGTAATCAAATGCGGGTCCGCAATATGAGCGCGAGTCATGCCGACAAAGTCGATATATCCAGCTTCAATAATTCGTTTCGCTTGATTTGGATCTTTAATGTTTTGCGCATGAATGACCGGTACTGATACCACCTCTTTGATGCCTGCCGCTAAATGCAAAAAGGGCTCGGGTGGATAACTCATATTGGGAATAACGTTGGCGAGCGTATTGTGCGTATCACATCCCGATCCAACTACACCAAAAAAATCAATCATATTGGTATCGTTGTAATACGCCGCAATTTGCTTCATATCGTCATGAGTCAAACCATCGGGATGAAACTCATCGCCCGTAATGCGCATGCCAACCACAAAATCTGGCCCGACCGCGGCACGTACCGCTTTGACCACTTCCATCCCAAAGCGCATACGATTCTCAAAGCTGCCACCCCATTGATCGGTACGCTTGTTCACACGTGGTGACCAAAATTGATCAATGATATGTTGGTGTACCGCCGACAGTTCCACCCCATCAAGTCCGCCTTCTTTGGCACGTACAGCAGCTTTAGCAAAGTCGCTGATGACACGCCAAATTTCCTCTTCTTCAATGGTTTTACATGTTGCACGGTGGACCGGTTCACGCACCCCAGACGGTGACATCAAGTTTGGCCAGTTTTCACCATCCCAACGGGAACGACGCCCCATATGAGAAATTTGAATCATAATTTTACCGCCGTGCTTATGTACCGCATCGGCCAGATTTTGAAAATGAGGGATGATACGATCAGTGGACAAATTCACCGAGCTCCACCAGCTTTGCGGGCTATCGATAGACACCACGCTCGACCCGCCACAGATACATAACCCGCAACCACCTTTGGCCTTTTCTTCATAATATTTGACATACCGGTCTGTCGTCATACCGCCATCGGTTGCATACACTTCGGCGTGCGCTGTACTGACAATGCGGTTACGAATTGTCGTATTATTAATTTTTAATGGTTGGAACAGAACATCGAACTGAGACATGCTTCACCTCTGTATCAGCCTTACTTCTCAATCGGTAAGGCTATCTTCCTTGACATTGCTTAAAATAAATCATGGTTATGCGATTGGCGCGACTTCAAATACACCAAATTCACACCCATCTTCCGCGCCACTTTGCGTTTGCACCGCATGTGTCGTGGTATTTAACCCCATACTTCGCCCGACCTGATCAATCGCTCCTGCAAACCACCCCGTAAACATATAATCGACTTTTCTATTTACTTTTCCGTATTGGTATACGAAGCAGGAGTTTTCTAAGCGGACTCGCGCTTCACCCTTCGCGATATCTAAATGCTCAATGATGAAAAAGCCCCATCCGCGCTGCGATAAACGCGTCATATAGTGTTCAAATACTGCATCACCACTTAAGCCATGTTCTTGCGCTTCCTTTTCACACCAGTAGTAAGCCGATTTATATCCCGCTTTGTATAGAATTTCCGCATAGCGTTCTGCGCCGATTTCTTCTTCTATACCCATGTGATTATTAACAAAAAAGTGACGAGGAACGTACAGCATAGGTAAGGCATCGGTCGTCCAAACACCGGTTTCATCATCGACAACAATTGGCATTTCTGGTGCGTGTGTGCTCATTTCGAATTCTCCATTTCAAATACTATCTTGGTGGTGCGGTGAGGGCTGAGGTATGTTACTCGCCCCACACTTCCCCTAGGACTCGAAGCCAATTTTCACCCATAATCTTGCGCACTTGCGGCTCTTTAAATCCATGGCGTAATAGCGCTTCGGTGAGATTTGGAAAATCGCCTAGTGTACGAATCCCCTCTGGATTAATGATTTCTCCAAAGTTGGTTAAACGACGTGCATAACCTTTGTCATGCGTTAACCATTCAAAAAATGGCTGACCTTGCCCTTGAGTGAAATCCGTACCAATTCCGATTTGGTCTTCCCCAACCAGGTTATAGATATAAGAAATCGCCTCGACATAGTCATCAACCGTCGAGTGGATACCATTTTTTAAGAAAGGAGCGAACATCGTGACACCGACAAACCCACCATGGTCGGCAATGAACTTAAGGTCTTCATCGGATTTGTTGCGTGGGTGATCTTTTAAACCACTGGGTAGACAGTGTGAGTAACACACGGGTTTTTTAGATGCCAGAATGACTTCTTTAGACGTGTGAGCACCAACGTGTGACAAATCACACATCATGCCGACATTGTTCATTTCCGCGACAACTTCGTGACCAAAACCAGACAGACCACCGTCACGTTCGTAACAGCCTGTTCCGACCAAGTTCTGAGTGTTATAACACATCTGCACCACACCAACGCCCAAATCCTTGAATATTTGGACATAACCCAATTGGTCCTCAAACGCATGCGCATTTTGAAAACCCATCATGACACCCGTTTTGCCTTGTTGTTTCGCACGACGAATATCATCGGTATGGCGAACTTTTAAAACAAGATCGCTGTTTTCATCCAGTAGCGCGTTCATCGCGACAATATTGTCGACGGTGTTTTGAAAGCCTTCCCATACGGAAACAGTACAATTCGCGGCAGTAATTCCACCTTTGCGCATGTCTTCAAATAATTCGCGTTGCCACTTTGCGATGACCAATCCGTCAATCACTATCGCGTCATCATGCAAGTCCGTTGCGTTCATTCCGTCACCTATTCAGTCTGTCCTTGTTAGACTCCAGAATAGGTATTAAGCCTTTTTAAAAGTGTTCTGAAAACGGCATCCGAAATCCCTTTTGCGTAACCACCGCCGACAAAACGACATAAAAAAACCGCCGTTGTCATCAACGGCGGTTTTTTGGGGGCATACATTAATTACAATGAGACTGACCCATAAGTCGGTTCGTGTTGAGCTTCAAATAGAACCCGAGATGATCGCAAAGGGGTCATATTATATTCCAGCATATTGACGACATTTTGCTGACCTAGCGCCGCAGCCACCAAAGGCACGTTGCTTAGCGCGACTCCTTGAGTGCCAACACGTTCAGCTTTCGGTGATATACCAATATGAATTCGATAACATTTACTAAAGTGCGGTGACGATACGAAGCCACACGCCGTGGCAATTTCAATAATGGACATCGATGTTTGCCGCAATAGTTGTCTGGCACGATAGAGGCGCAGTTTTAAATAGTACTTTGACGGTGAGCAATGGAGGTATTTCTGAAATAAACGCTCCAATTGACGACGTGATAAACCCACATACGACGCCAACTCGTCCAACTCAATGGTCTCTTCAATATTGGCTTCCATCAATGTAATCGCTTCAACCAATTTTGGCTGCGCGGTTCCAATCATATGTTTTAGCGGAATACGCTGATAGTCACTATCCCCACGCACGCGATCGCAAATAAACATTTCGGAAATACTCGACCCAAGTTCACGTCCATAATCTTTTTGGATCATCGTGATCATCATATCAAGAGGGACAGAACCGCCGCTACACGTCATACGATCACGGTCAATAACAAACAGATGATTGAGACAACTCACACGGGGATGGCGCTCTTGCAAGGTGGCAATACATTCCCAATGAACGCTGCACTGATAACCGTCGAGCAACCCTGCCTCAGCGAGTAAATACGGTCCGGTGCATACTCCCCCAAGCTTGACATGTTTGCGTGCCAATGACTGTAGCCAGTACATTTGTTTAGACGTAAAACTGCGAGTAATATTCACTCCCCCGACAACAATGAGAGTGTCCAGTAATAGCGCATCTGCCATCGAGCTATCCGGTATCACACTGATACCATCACTCGCAGTCACCGTCTGGCCATCTTCCGAAATCGTATACCAATCGTACAGCTCTTTACCCGTTAGCTGGTTAGCCATTCGTAGAGGATCGACCGCTGACGCTAACGATAACATCGTGAAATTATCAAGCAGTAAAAAACCAATACGATTGACCGGTTTGTTCACCTTGGTGTGGTGGTGATAGTTTGAGACTGACATAGCACACTCCATTGCATATTTATTTATTGGAGAGAAAATGTAGCGACTCTATATCTGAATTATTATTTAATAATATGAGTCTTATTTACTCTCTCAACATAGCAACAACTGTGCCCTTTGACGCGCCTATTGTTAAATATTTGTGTCATAGCATAAATAAAAGCGTCCATTGCTTCATATTTATGCGATCTAGCTAAAAATTTAGATTTATCACATGAAAATTTGACCTTACAACAGAGAAAATGTGACTACTATCCGACATATCCTCTGCACCACTGGCGAGATATTGCACTATATCAGGGCTAAATGTTAAAAGTTTTAACAAAAACAATTGATTAAAAAATCAACACTCAATAGCGTTAACCGCCAGCCCACCGCGTGATGTTTCTTTATACTTATCTTGCATATCTCTGCCAGTATCACGCATTGTTCTGATCACCTTGTCTAGCGAAATAAAGTGCTGACCATCCCCGCGTAACGCCATATTGGCGGCATTAATCGACTTCACCGCAGCAATCGCATTACGCTCAATGCACGGCACTTGAACTAAACCGCCGACAGGATCACAGGTTAAGCCAAGATTATGCTCTAGTGCGATTTCTGCTGCATTTTCAACCTGCTCTGGCGAACCGCCAAGAATTTCGGTTAATCCCGCGGCGGCCATTGCACTAGCAGAGCCGACTTCGCCTTGACATCCGACTTCAGCCCCTGATATTGATGCATTTTTCTTGCATAATGCGCCAATTGCGGTCGCGGCTAAAAAGAACGTCATGACATCTTCTTCTTTCGCCTTAGGGTGAAAACGCATGTGATAAGCCAATACGGCCGGAATAATACCCGCCGCCCCATTAGTCGGCGCAGTCACCATACGTCCTCCCGCGGCATTTTCCTCATTGACAGCAAGCGCAAATAAGTTCACCCAATCCATTCCACTGAGTGAACTGTAAATGACGTCGGCTTCTGCTGTGGTTGTCAGCGCTTTATGTAGCGCAGAAGCACGTCGTTTTACATTTAATCCGCCTGGTAAAATACCGGTATTTTCTATTCCGGTTGCAATGCACTCTTGCATCACATCCCAGAGTTTGAAAATGGATTCTTTGACTGCGCTTTGAGGGCGTATAACGGTTTCATTGGCCATAACCAGATCACTAATACGTAGGTGATGTTGCTTGCACAACGCTAATAACTGCTCACCGGTGGCATATTCGTAAGGTAGCGTCAGCGCATCCTCTGGCCAATGATCATCTTCGATCTCGTGTTGATCTAAGACAAATCCACCACCAATCGAATAATAGGTTTTTTCTTTGATTAATTGCTCAGCTATATCGTAAACCGATAGCGTCATGGCATTGGGATGATATTCCAAAACACGATCGTCAAATATCAGTTGGCTATCCCAATCAAATGCAATCGGCTTTCTATTGCCGAACAGCAATGTATTGGTCTCACATACGGCTTGAATGGTGGGATCGATCAACGCTGGGTTAATCACATCTGGCTGATAGCCCATCAATCCCATAATCACCGCATTATGCGTGTTGTGCCCTGCTCCTGTCGCACTGAGCGAGCCAAACAATTGGATTTCAACACTCTCGACTTTGTCAAACAGACCTGTGCTTTCCAATTCTTTAATAAATAAGTATGCCGCTTTCATGGGACCGACAGTATGAGAGCTTGATGGGCCGATGCCTATTTTAAATAAATCAAATACGCTGATATTCATGGCACACTCCTAAGAAATTCCGTTTTCAAATGAAAACAGATTATTTATCAATATTAGATTATTTAGATACTCTGAAACGACATTTGCACCACTAAAGTCGACGTAATGAGACAAGACAAGCAAAAGCTGTAATATGCCAGAAATAAGCGAGGTGCTGGGGAGGCTCCCTCCCCAAGAAAGTCAGGTTAATTGCTAAACACAACGGTGCGTTTACCACTTAGAAACACGCGCTTTTCGACGTGATACCGCACCGCATTAAACAACGTTATCCGCTCGATATCTTGACCTTTGGAAATCAAATCTTCCGGATAATGCGCATGATCCACGGTCTGGATCCCTTGTGTAATGATTGGCCCTTCATCTAAATCATTATTAACATAGTGAGCGGTCGCCCCGACCATTTTCACCCCCTTTTCCCACGCTTGATGATATGGCCTTGCCCCTTTAAACCCAGGTAATAATGAATGATGAATATTGATGGCTTTACCATCCAACTGACCACACATCTCAGGCGATAACACTTGCATATAACGAGCAAGTACCGTGAGATCAATATGGTACTCTTCCAATAATGCTAAAATCTGCTGCTCTTGTGCTAACTTAGTTTCGGGAGTAATTGGCAAATGGTAGTAAGGAATATTATGCCATTTTGCTAAGGGCTCCAAATCAGGATGATTGGAAATAATTACCGGTACTTCAATATGTAATTGTCCAGTTCGCACTCGGAACAAAAGATCGTTCAAACAGTGATCGAATTTGGATACCAAAATCGCAACGCGCTGCTTTTGCGATGACGGGGACAAATCCCAATGCATACCAAACGCATGTGCCCGTTGGGCAAACTCTTCATTAAACTGTGTGACGGAAAATTCATCTTGGTTTGGCGTAAACTCAATTCTTAGAAAAAATTGCCGCTGCACACGATCATCAAATGAGTGAATCTCATCAATATAATTTCCGGATTCAGCCATGAAACGGGTCACGACATCGACGGTGCCCAGTTTACTAGGGCAACTGCCCGTAAATACCCAAGTATCAGACTTTATATTCGCCATACATCGCTCCATACGATAAGCCGAGCAATAATGCTCGGCTTGTTATCGACTACTTCTCAATTGTGAGGCCAAATTCTTGGCCAGCATCCAAAAGCCAACGCCAAATATAATCCGCAAAGCTGCGTCTAACGATGAGTTGCCACTGAGTATCGCCAGTACGACAAATCAATGCCGAACTCTTGGCAAATACCGATGTCGCTGATTTACCGACTGGAAAGACTTTCGGGTGAACATCCAGCGGTGTACTTTTCTTCAACATGACAGTCGCCGCCTCTCCAGACAATTGAATGATAGTTTGACCACCACTTTGATTAACAATAGAGTAATGCCCCGTCAATTTGGCTCGCAGCGCCACTTCAATGTCAAAGATCATATCTGCCGATGAAATGATCAACCATTCATCTGGCGTAACCCAGATAATCCGCGTCACATCATTCGAGACGCTGCTCAATGGTTTGACGGGCAAATCCATACCGAGTACCTGAGATGCATCACGCACAAAATCAGGATTGTCGCTATTGCCGCGCAAAATGAGATGCCCCATAAAGGCCAATTCCTTCATAACCGCCCCCGCTTTACACGTGGTCGGTTGAATACTGAAGTGCTTTTGCTCATCAAATACCGGTGACTGCGCCGGTAATGTGGAATATTGATCCATCACCGCGACATCCTGCGCTGCCATAACTTCAGTTTTATTACTCGAAACGACATCAGACATTTTGGCGTTCTCCTTTTGGATCCAAGAATATAGGACTACAAATTTCGGCTTCTATCACTTGACCATCGGCGAGTGGGTAATAGACAGTTTCGCCCATTTTATTTTGGCCATCCATAATGAAGCCCATCGCAATACCACGCTCTAACGTGGCGCTCCAGTAGCTAGAGCTGACATGCCCCAGCATCGTCATGGGAACAGGCTCATTAGGATCCGCGACCGCTTGCGCGCCTTCGGGCAACACCTCTTTCGGGTTGACGGTTTTCAAACCGACCAATTGTTTACGAGCTGACTTTGCATTCGCCTCTAAGGCCATGCCCCGTTTCCCGATAAAACTGAACGGTTTTTTCATTGCCACGCACCAGCTCATGCCCAAATCATGTGGCGTCATTGAACCATCGGTATCTTGACCCGCAATGATGAACCCTTTTTCCGCGCGCAGAATGTGCATCGTTTCTGTCCCATAGGGTGTTAAATCATACTTTTCACCATGTTCGAACAGTTTATCCCACACGTAACGCGCATAATTGGCCTGCACATTAATCTCATAGGATAATTCGCCAGTGAATGAAATACGGAAGATGCGCGCTGGTACCCCAGCGACGTTGCCTTCACGCCAGTCCATAAATGTAAAATTATCCGCGCTAAGGTCAATATCGGTCAGCTCTTTGAGCAACTCACGACTTTTGGGCCCACCGAGCGTCATGGTCGCCCAATGATCCGTGACACTGTTCATGTACACGTCCAAATCAGGCCATTCCGTTTGGTGATATAACTCAAGCCATTCCAGTACGTGCGCGGCGCCGCCAGTGGTCGTTGTCATCAGAAAGTGGTTTTCACCTAAACAAGATGTCACACCATCGTCGAAGACCATGCCATCTTCGCCACACATTAACCCATAGCGACATTTACCAATCGCTAATTTCGCCCATGCATTGGAGTAAACACGCCCAATGAATTCACGTGCATCTTTCCCCTGTATATCAATTTTTCCTAAGGTGGAGGCATCCAAAATACCCACGCCTTCGCGTACCGCCAAACATTCACGATTTAACGCCTGCTGCATCGTTTCACCGCCCTTAGGATAATACCAAGGTCGTTTCCACTGCCCAACTTCTTCAAACTTTGCACCCTGCGCTTCATGCCATTTATGCATGGCGGTGTAGCGAATTGGATCAAACAATTCATCACAGTGGCGACCTGAAATCGC
>JBQGON010000049.1:9729-21183 GCA_052087065.1 Vibrio sp.
AATCGCTCCAAACGTCACAGGCGTATAATTGGGACGAAATCTGGTCGTCCCCGTTTCAGGGATGGTTTGCCCAAGTTTTTTGGCCGCAATCGCCATGCCATTGATATTCCCAAGCTTGCCTTGATCCGTACCAAAGCCAAGTGCGGTATAACGCTTCACATGCTCAATTGACTCAAAGCCTTCACGCGTGGCGAGCTCAATCGCAGAAGCGGTGACATCATTTTGATAATCGACAAATTGCTTTGGAGCGCGCGAGGTCGGTTTAGTGTGAGGAATATGGAATAAAGCCATCGGTTGCCCACTACGAACCGTCTCCACTTTGGGAGAGCTCAGCGCACTAGCGGTCAGTGATAGACGTTGCACCGCACTTTGCCCAATTTCCAAGCCTTGTTCTAACACCGATTGCAATGTTTGTAATCCGTTGATCGAACCGGCTGTCAATTGACGCTGTACGGTCTCGCCCGGCACGAAACCAATCGCTTGGTCATCCCATACTGGCCGGCTGCCAGTATGACAAGATAAATGAACAGCAGGGCTCCAGCCACCTGAGCTGGCCACTGTATCACAGGCCAGTGTCTTTGCTTTACTGGTCACAGCATCACCGGCTTCGTTAATACCCGCGACAACCGCGCCAGATACGCGTTTAGATCCAGTCACATCGATGACAGCACTCCCCGTAATCACCTCAATGCCTAATTCTTGCACCGCATCAATACGCGCACCAGATACCGTCTGACGTGTATCGACCACGGCAACCACTTCTTTGCCTGCATGTGCCCAATCGATCGCCGTTTGATACGCTTCATCATTGGTGGTCATCAGTACCAGTTGCTCTCCCGGCACCACCGCATAACGTTGAATGTAAGTGGACACCGCTGACGCTTGCATGCACCCAGGAACATCATTATTGGCATAGACTAACGGGCGTTCATGAGCGCCAGTCGCCAAGATAACCCAATGTGCGCGAACACGGTGCATACGCTGGCGGACTTTATCACGACCAATCATATCCGCGACATGATCGCCGATACGTTCATGAATGGTTAGAAAGTTATGATCGTGATAACCGTTCACGGTAGCGCGGCTCAATAAGGTCACATCTGCGTAGGTGGCAAGTTCATCAACGACCGCGTCCACCCAAGCACTTGCTGGTTTCCCATCAATTAATTCTGAGCTGGCAAGCAAACTACCACCAAACTCATTTTGCTCGTCTGCGATAATGACACGAGCCCCCGCTTTCGCTGCGCATAATGCACTCATAAGACCCGCAGGACCGGCCCCTACGACCAACAAATCACAATGTTGATTGAGGTGATCATAGATATCTGGATCCGGTTCGCTGGATGCGCGCCCTAACCCCGCCGCTTTACGAATGTATTTTTCATAAGTCGGCCACATTTTGGCTGGACTCATGAATGTTTTGTAGTAAAAGCCGGGCGGCATCAAACTCGCGCCGACCTTACCCACCATCCCCATAAAATCGGTTTCAACATTCGGCCAACCGTTAGTCGAAGAACATACTAGCCCCTCGTATAACTCTTGCTGGGTGGCTCGTACATTGGGAATTTGGCTCGCTTCCGTCGCGCCGATCTGTAAGATCGCATTAGGCTCTTCCGCCCCTGCAGCAATCACACCTCTAGGGCGACTATATTTGAAACTACGCCCAACAATATCCACACCATTCGCTAATAAGGCCGATGCAACGGTATCGCCTTCATAGCCTTGATAGGGCTTGCCGTTAAAAGTGAAGTTGAGCACTTTGGCGCGTTTAACTCGGCCACCAGATGCTAAGCGGTTAGGTTGTTTCATGATTCCACTCCTTGGCTGTCATGCTCTGACGCTTTGGGTTCCTCTCCCATTTTATACACCTGTTCAATTTCATAGGTCGCCGTGTTGCGCACGATATTGAAGTACTTACGACATCCAACCGCATGGTGCCACATCTCATGATGTGTGCCTTTAGGGTTGGTGCGAAAGTGCAGGAATTCTCCCCACTCTTTATCACTGCAATTATCAGGGTCTAAAGGACGTGCAATACTGGCTTGTCCTTTGGCGTGAAATTCTTCCTCTTCACGCA
Organism: Vibrio sp.; assembly: GCA_052087065.1. Classification (GTDB taxonomy): domain Bacteria; phylum Pseudomonadota; class Gammaproteobacteria; order Enterobacterales; family Vibrionaceae; genus Vibrio. The sequence goes on from JBQGON010000049.1 coordinate 11,807, forward strand.
TTTCTTGGCAATATGGACAATAAATATGGAACATTTTGCTCTCCTTAGCTTAGTGCGCAACACCTGCAGCGCCATGTTCATCCACCAACGCACCATCATGAAAACGGAACATCGAAAACGGTGCGGCAAGTTCGTGCATTTCACCTTTGGCTAACGATGCAGCAAATACGTTGCCCGACCCAGGCGTCGCTTTAAAGCCACCCGTTCCCCAACCACAGTTGAAGAACAGGTTTTCGACCGGTGTTTTCGAGATAATAGGGCTGGCATCATGAGTGGTATCAACAATTCCGCCCCACTGGCGATTCATCCGCACACGGCTAAAACTTGGAAACATTTCAACAATGGCTTGAATAGTATGCTCAATGGTGGGATAGGAACCACGCTGACCATAGCCGGTGTAGCCATCAATGCCCGCGCCAATGACCAAATCCCCTTTATCGGATTGACTCACGTAACCGTGCACATGGTTCGACATGACAACCGTATCTATGACCGGCTTAATTGGCTCTGAAACCAATGCTTGTAGCGGGTGGGACTCAACTGGTAATTCAAAGCCCGCCATTTTTGCCATCACACCAGAGTGTCCTGCCGTCACACACCCGACTCGGTCAGCACGAATCACGCCATGACGGTTGGTTTTGACGCCGACAACCGCGCCATCTTCCATTTCAAAGCCAATCACTTCGGTTTGTTGCAGCAGGTCAACGCCCATCGAATCCGCGCCACGGGCATAACCCCACGCGACCGCATCGTGACGAGCAACCCCAGCACGAGGCTGCCAAGATGCTCCCATCACTGGGTAACGGCGATTTTGCGAACAATCCATCGCAGGTACAATTTCCTTCACTTGCTGCGCATCCAATACTTCGCCATCAATACCATTGAGGCGGTTTGCATTCACGCGGCGCTCGATATCACGCATATCTTGCAACGTATGTCCGACGTTCAAACATCCACGCTGTGAAAACATCACGTTGTAGTTCAAATCTTGTGAAAGCCCTTCCCATAACTTAAGTGAGTGCTCAAACAAATGGGCCGCTTCATCCCAAAGGTAGTTAGAACGCACAATCGTCGTATTACGTGCCGTATTCCCGCCCCCTAAATAACCTTTTTCGATCACCGCTATATTAGTAATGCCATGTTCTTTGGCTAAATAGTACGCCGTTGCTAAGCCATGGCCGCCGCCACCCACGATAATGACATCGTACTTTTTCTTCGGCTGAGGATTTCGCCATAGGCGCTGCCAATTTTCGTGATACCCAAAACTGTGTTTCAACAGCCCAAATCCTGAATAACGCTCCATATACTCTCTCCCGAGTTTCCTTTCCGTGGCTTAGCGATACACAGGGAATTGCGCACAAAGTGCAATGACCTGTGATTTCACTTTTAGAATGGTGGCTTCTAATTGTTGTTCATCATCCAATACATCCAAAATGTCAGCAATCCAACCGGCTAGCTCAGCACATTCAGCATGTTTAAATCCACGCGTCGTCACAACGGGTGAGCCAATGCGTAAACCAGAGGTCACAAAGGGCGATTGAGGATCATTTGGAACGGTATTTTTGTTTACAGTGATGTTGGCTTGACCCAATGCAGCATCTGCCGCTTTACCGGTTAAGCCTTGTTTCACTAAACTAAGTAGGAACAAATGGTTATCTGTACCATTTGAGACAATATCAAACCCACGACCGCTGAGAACTTCAGCCATCACTTGGGCATTCATCACGACTTGCTTTTGATAGGCGCTAAATTCTGGTTGCAACGCTTCTTGAAATGCGATCGCTTTAGCGGCGATCACATGCATCAATGGCCCGCCTTGACCACCAGGAAAAACGGCAGAATTGAGTTTTTTCTCGATGTCAGGATTAGCTTTAGCAAGGATCAAACCGCCACGAGGACCGCGCAAGGTTTTGTGGGTTGTCGTGGTGACCACATCAGCCCAAGGAATCGGATTCGGATATAAATCCGTGGCGACCAAGCCGGCTACGTGTGCCATATCGACAAACAGGTAGGCCCCGACTTGGTCGGCAATCGCGCGAAAACGTGACCAATCTATTTTACGTGAATAGGCAGAAAACCCCGCCACGATAACTTTTGGGCGGTGCTCTAACGCCAGTTGTTCAACTTGTTCAAAATCAATTTCACCCGTATCCGCGGTGATACCATATTGAATCGCATGGTAAATTTTACCTGAGAAGCTCACTTTCGAACCATGGGTCAAATGGCCGCCGTGATCCAAACTCATGCCGAGAATAGTGTCACCAGGCTGGCATAATGCCGCATAAACCGCCGAATTCGCTTGCGAGCCGGAATGAGGCTGTACATTTGCATAATCTGCGCCAAAAAGACGACAAGCGCGCTCAATTGCAAGCTGTTCAATCTGGTCAATATATTCGCATCCACCATAGTAACGCTTGCCAGGATACCCTTCCGCGTATTTATTGGTTAATACTGACCCTTGCGCTTCCATGACACGCGGGCTGGTGTAATTCTCTGAGGCGATCAGTTCAATGTGCTCTTCTTGGCGTTTAGCCTCAAGCTGCATTGCGCTCCACACCAAATCGTCGAATCCAGCAATCGAATCTTTTTTTGTAAACATCCTTCTCTCCATCCAAGCCTTCAAATACGAAGTGGCTTTCTTCCTTACGATAGATTAGATGTTATAGACTGCTGCCCATTCGAATATGCTTAGTAACGTCTAGCGAATGTCGATTTGCGACATCCCAACCTCAAGAACTGAAAAACCCCGGCAAGCCGAGGTTTTTTACGCGATGAAACAATACTGGCACCGGCGCTATTGGCACTGTGCGACGGTGTTTCGAATCTGATCTTCATTAGTAACGGCTCGGTAAAAATCCGCTTGGGCATCATGCCCCATCACCGCACTGTGCGACTGAAAGTGCATGCGGCTTGGTTGAAGGGTTTTGCCGGATAAATGTACTTCACTGGCTCTGGTGTAATGGATAATATCGCTCACATTGTTAGGAGTCACCCCGCTGCCTGGCATAACAGACAGGCGCTGCTGCGTTTGTTGAATCCATTGACGCAAATTTTCCATCCCCGCGAATGCGGTAGCTTGCCCGCCAGAGCTCAATACCCGCTCACAGCCTAAATCAATCAATGTTTCCAGTGCATACTCTGGATTCACCGTCCAATCGAACGCACGATGAAACGTGAGTCCCATTGGGCCAGCACATTGTTTCCAGCACTTTATCGCCTTGCTATCAATTGTCGCATATGAGGTTAATGCGCCAACGACAATGCCATCAAGCCCCTGTTCGCGTAAAAATTCAACCTCATCGGCCATCATCGCCACTTCATCGGGGCTAAATAGGAAATCCCCGCTTCGCGGACGCACCATGGCATAGACTGGCACGCTCGCATGTTCAAGCGCGTATTTGATCAACCCATATGTCGGAGATAGCCCCCCCAGTGCTAGCGAACTGCATAACTCAATCCGCCCAGCGCCACCGCTGATCGCTTGCTGTAGCGATTCAATACTATCAACACACACTTCCACACAGACGTTTGCCATGTTACTACCTATCTCAACTATTTAGGGCACGAGTTACCATGTCAATGTTAAACCGCCATCAACCACTAAGGTGTGACCGACAATATAACTGGCTTTATCAGACAACAAAAATTCAATCGCATTCACAATCTCTTGTGAGTTTGCGAAACGCTTTAGCGGTACCACATCGGACACGTCTTCACGAATATTGGGCTTATCAATAAGCTTGTCTTCCCAGCGCGGCGTCCAAGTCACTCCCGGAGCGACGGAATTAATGCGAATACCTGCACCAATATTTTCTAAAGCAACCGACTGGGTTAACCCTTCTAGCGCATATTTTGCGGCGCTAAACATTGCCGCATTCGGGGTTGGGCGAATACCGTTGATTGAGCTGACATTAACGATAGCGCCGCCGTCGCTCATCAGTTCAATTTCATGTTTAAAGCACAGCGCTTGCGCCCAGAAATCCACATCAAGCGTTGCTTTCAATTTTTCCGCTGCAAGCGTATGAAAACACCCACCCGATACTAATGCTGGCGATGCATTATTGACGGCATAATCAAGGCGGCCATAACGCTGTTGAATATACTCGTAAAACGCACCTAATGCTTCATCATCACCGATATCAACACTTTGGTAATCGACCGATTCTAACTGTGGATGGATGCTGACCGCCTCTTGCCAAGTGACCGCTGAGCGTGAACACGTAATCACTTGATAACCTAACTCGACCATACGCAATACCGTGTGTAATCCTATACCTTTCGAACCACCAGTTACTAATGCTATTTTCATTCCCTGTCCTTTGATGTATTGATTTGCGTATATCATCAACGGTCGCGACAAGCTGACCATCAATAATAATAATAATAAGATTGATACCAATAAAACTTACCAGAAAAAATCGGTTTCGTCTGCGAGCATTCCACCCGCAAGATATAACAATAAGATATTTAGTGACAATAGGGTTGCGTAGCAAAAAAATCGGGCTGAGAACCAACTTTAAGCAAAATGAAAACGGTAAGCAGTGTTAAAGAGGCAGTAGGAACTATGCCCAAAAAAAGGAAGACCCTAAGATCTTCCCCATGTTCTCTATTTCGCTTATCCCCACGACCAATGAAGGTGAGTCCATTCTTGCGCCAACCAATCAGAAACGTGGCTAGGTTGCGGCAACCATGTCAATGAGGCTTGCCATGCACTTGCATCCGGGCTCAATAAATAACCGAGCGCACAACCGATAACCAAAACAAGTGAAGCCAATGGCTCGCCCCAATCGGTTAACTTAAGCGCAGTACCAAAAGAACGTTTTATACGCATCCCCGAGAGTTCGATACTATAAATCTCATCCAGTATCAGATGAATCGTCGCCCCCAAAAACACGAATGCCCCAATCCCCCAAGCGGTTTTAGCGCTGAGCTTAAATAGGTGATAGGCAATCGGAATAGATACGACGGCAAACATGACATTCGCCAACAGACTATGTAACGTTCCGCGGTGAATCGTCAATTGTTCGAATACCCACTTAATCGGAAAGCGCACGGCTAGATAAGTCACGACACCTACGGCCAGTACTTGCCAATGCGATAGCTTATCTAAGCAAAAGGCAATGGCTAATCCAGCAATCAATGCGCTAATCAAGCGGAAAACCAGCCGAATAGCGAGGGACTCATCTGAATCGATATCAGGCATCAACCCGCCAAGTGTCCCAGCTAGGGCATAAAAAATCGCGTCGTTCATGGTGGCAAAGCCTGCGATGAAAACGCTTGCAGACAAAGGAGCGCTGACGGCGGCAGCGACGGTGACGTGGGTTTTAAAATCAGCCATTTTGTATTGCTCTTACTGCGGTAATCTAAAGGAAGCTCAGTATTTACTGAGGGTTTGCGGTTAGCACCCACATACTACAAGAATTTAACAAAACAATGAAAGGCTTATCGCCTTGTTCGTGCCTATAACCGAGAGCAGAAATCTCAAACTAGCGTTGATCCTATAAAGACAAATAACTTGTTACTTAGATGGCTATCTCTATCTGGATAAATAAAAAGCGAATCATTGGATTCGCTTTTTATTATGGGCGGCTCAAGTTAAGCAGATAATGACACTATTCTTCTGAGTCTGCGTGAGACGCGGCATCAAAACTTGTCATACTTTCGAACGCCTCCATCCAAAAGTAAGAACTAATAAAACTAAATTGGCGTGATGCCCCATTATCGGCTACTTGTTGCAACTGCCAGACAATACCTGGCGCTTCTGGGAATTGATCGCCTTGTATTTGTTCATCATACAAACGATTAATCAAAGCCAGTTCACCTTGACCATCAGCGAGCAAACGAACCATAGCAGACTCTAACGAGGTATCGAAAATCGCCATATCTTCTTCATTCTCACCGGTCACTGTCAGCGTCATTTCGACACCTGTTGGCTCGGCAAAGGTACCGTTAAATGCTTCTCTTAATAACGCATAAGCACTGAAGAAGCGTTCGTGATATAGGCAATTGGCATATTCTTCCCAGTAACGATCTTCAAGCATATCGTGGCTGACTTGATCGATTTTCCCTTGCGGTAAATCAGGAAAGAGATGAGTTAATACGACCGCCGCTGCCCCTTCTGGCCCTTGGTCATTAAGCGACATCATGCACATTTCTCTAAGCTCAGTCGCATCCATCGCGCCTAAGTCTTCGTCAAAACTCATAATATGCATTAAAGCGCGATAGTCGTCATTCGACCACGCATTGTTGATCTGGTTAATTTTCTGGAAGGAATCGATTTGAACTGTAAATTGTGGCTGCATTGTGCACTCCTACTTGACGTTCATCTTGCAGAGAATTGGGCTGTCCGTGTTGTTACACGTCAACCTCGACCTTGAGAAAAACAAGATCGGACTACCAATGTACCGCGTGTGGCGACAATATGCTAATCCTGAATAGAATCATAAACAAAACCACGCAAACCAACTGACTCACTCGCCGACTGTAAACCGGTCACAATCCAGAGATAATTAGCGCTACCAGTGCTAGCGCACTTTTTCTAGCTAGTGATTCCAAAGGATAGGCCACGGTATCAAGACTAACTGGAGATGCAATGCAGCACTTGTTACCCATGTCAGGACAACCCGAGCTACACAATTCAACTTGGCATCAGAGCGGAATGTTTTTGCTGGCGACTAACTGCGCCACCCCACCGACTTGCACATCGACAATCCCGTGCTCGTTTGACTCGACGGTGGCAGATATTCGTGAAATACACCCCATGGCGCGACCTTGCTCAAAAGTAAAATGATGACAATCAGGTGTCACACCATGCTTGGTTAAATAACACGCCAAAGCGCCGCTTGCACTTCCTGTTGCCGATTCTTCTGCAATACCAACTAAGGGAGCAAAATTGCGACAGCTCGCAGTCAACGTACTCGACGCGTTCGGTAATTCAAACGCATGAATACCAATCACATTATGTTGGTGACAAAAATCCGCCGTTAAACGTTGATTCACTTGGATCGTATCGAGGTATCCATAAGGCACTGGCACGATGATATCGGCTAATCCAGTCGACACAATCTCAATGGGAAGCTGAGTAGAGGCCAGCAAGGTCGCATCCAATCCAATTAACTCAGAAATCACCTCATAGCTTAGTACGCCGCGATATTCGGGAAGTCTCAGCTGCATTACCACTCTCCCCGTAGTTTCAATGGTCACCGCCAGCAAACCGGCTTTGGTTCTTTGCATATAGTGACCAGCACTCAGCAACCCTGCTTCATACATCATTGAGAATGCAGCTAATGTGGCGTGACCACAAAAATCGACTTCTTCTGTGGGGGTAAAGAAAGACAGTTCAAAATCGACCTCATCATCTTTAGCAACAAATGCGGTTTCAGAGTAGCCAATCGCTTGTGCAACCGCTAACTTCTCTGCGTTGGTTAAATTAAATCGCTCAGCGTGTAATACCACACCTGCTGGGTTGCCACCATTGCCATGGTGGGTAAACGAATTCACCAACAGCGCTTCCACATTTTTCATTGATTGATATCCTTTGTTAATCCTTATTCTGAACTGTCCGCCTCGTGAACCTCTATACTTTCTAGGTACACAAAGCGTTCATGGCTACTCAAATCGGCTTGTGATGGGTTGACATAATGGCTGGGCTTAACCGCTGGTACAGTTCAAGCGCCTGTATTTTTGAAGTGCGTAATCCCACCGCATAATCATAAGCTAATTGCAGATCGTCACTTTGATTTGGGTAGTAACGCTTGGCAACCTCGGCACAGCGAGCTAAATCGGGATACCAGCTATTATCTTGTTCGGCGACAAAATAGTAAGCCGCTCTAAGCAATTTTTTTCCCACCACTTTGGCTATGGCAGCGTCATTCATACTCGCGAACTGTTGATGCATTTGCGACAAAAATGTCGCTAAGTCGCCGTTCAATGCATTAGCAATGTGGCGACTGGGTTGATGAGACGCAAAGCGAGTCGCAATATCCTGTCCCCAGATACAACAGCAACAATGCTTTAACCAAAATTGCCAGTAGTAATGTTGGTCTTGATCGAAAATACGATCGAGATAACCAGGGTCAATATCCAGTTTACTGATCTCGGGGTAGCGCTGTGCCATCTGAATAGAGATTTGCGCAAAAATCTCACGTTCCTTTTCACCAATAGGAGTATTAAGAACCACCGACATATCGAGATCAGAACGCCCCGCCACCGCGCTACCTCGCGGGACACTACCATAGAGATAAATACTGTCTATTTGCTCTGGAAGTTGGCTCAGCAACTCGGACACGGTAGCATCTACCACCTCTTGAAACTCCGGCTGCAGGTGCTCTACAGAACAATCATTGCGAATAAATCCTTGCGGGTCTAAACCGCGATCTTGGTTAACTATCATGCCTTTACCAGTTTCCTCATGACGCAATATCATTCAACATGCATGACATTGAGATTAAAGACATCATCTTTAATCACTAATTTCATAGTAGCGTTCAACATTCTGAGTTAGCTTGCCCCACACTGAGGAGCGTACTCTTCGCTGATGAGCATCAAACGCGGACCTATCTACAAACTCTTCATAAACGTCAAAACGAGCGGGGTTTTGCGCACTTTGCGTAACGTGAAACGTAATACAACCCGGCTCTTCCCGTGTGAGGCGCAGATGATTAATTAGCTCGAGGTTTATCTCCTCTCGCTGTGAATCCGCCACTAAAATAAATCCCTTGAGTATGACTTTTGACATTCCCTATCCTTAATTAAATAGTGCCACGTTTCATCCACACACCTAACCAAACTATTGTTAGATTTCATGGGCCTTTTCACCCAGATACTGAGTAAATCGTAACAAATATCCATCGGGGTCTTGAACCAAAAACTCACGTTGGCCACTCATCACCGCGCCTTCATCGTACCAATTGTCTTGAGGTGGCTTAAATAGCGCAATGTTTGCGGCAGATAAACGCTCGAGGAGTGGGGAAACATCGGTTAATTCTATTTGAAAGTTGATGCCACGCCCGAGTGGATATTGCAACGTACCCGTTGCCCATCCTGAGTCATGCATTTGTTCAAGCATGATATGGACTTTCTCATTCTCAAGGTAAGCAAACTTAGGATTACTACGTTGATTTCTGACTGTGAAGACCAGTAAGTCTCGATAAAACTGCAGGGATTGGTCAAAATCGCTCACTGATAGCTCAGGTACCATTGGATTCCAATAATCGTCCATTATTCTTTTCCCTAAGAAAATTAACTAAATAGTGACATTATTTGATTAGGTTATTGTTTTCAATAGCAATGCTCGCCATCATGATAAATAACAAGATCATTAATATAAAAATACGGATAGCGAAGAGAGGAATGAGTAAACAACACAAAAGAGTATA
>JBQGON010000050.1:0-20893 GCA_052087065.1 Vibrio sp.
CACATCACTCATAATGATGGGGTCACAGGTTCGAATCCCGTCGTAGCCACCATTTTACAACGATAAATTGATACGGCTATCCAGATCCATTTATCTATATAGAGTTATGCGGAAGTGGCGAAATTGGTAGACGCACCAGATTTAGGTTCTAGCGCCGCAAGGTGTGGGAGTTCAAGTCTCCCCTTCCGCACCATATAAAAAACCCAGTCTATGACTGGGTTTTTTATTGTTAGGGAATCTAATTGTAACTACCCTAATAGTGATAATGCCGCTTGTGGTGCCTGCTTAGCTTGAGCTAAAACCGATGAAGACGCTTGGCCTAAAATTTGAGCTTTAGTCAATGCCGTGGTTTCTTTGGCAAAATCGGTATCTTTAATACGACTCTTAGAGGCATTGACGTTTTCATTAATGTTCTCTAAGTTGCTAATCGCATGGTCGAACCGGTTTTGGAAAGCACCTAATTGTGCACGTTCACTATCAACAAACTTCAATGCAGAATCGACAATGGCAACCGCTTGTTGCGAACCGCCCACAGTGCCCACATCAATGTTGCTTACCGTTTGTGGGGTTTGTGTGCCCATATTGAGCTCACCCGCAAGACCACCACTGAACGTTAATGGACCATCGACTTTGTTGCTTCCAGCAAACATTTGTAGTTTACCTTCTTCATCTACCGATGCTTTCACTAAGTCCGTTTGACCATTGATATAAGTGGCTAGCTCTTCGATATCATCGCCTTTCTTCGCTTGAATCGTAATGGTTTGAGCTTGGCCATTTTTATCGGTTAAATCGATAGTCAAATCGTTCCCCGTCTGTGGCACGCCCCAACTTTTATCTTTAGCCGTTTGAGCAACATAGCTCTCTCCCCCCATTTGGATATTGTCGCTACGCATGTCGGCAAGACTGAGCATGACGGCTTCACCACTACCAGAACCAATTTGGAATGATTTAGTATTGTAAGTGCCGTTAAGCAGTTTATTGCCACCAAATGATGTAGTTTCAGCCACACGATTCAATTCATCATTAAGCGCAGTCACTTCCTCTTGAATCGCTTTACGGTCATCAGCAGAGTTAGAACCGTTCGCAGATTGCAATGAAAGATCTCGAATACGCTGCAAAATATTGGTCGTTTCGTTCATTGCCCCTTCAGCTGTCTGTGCAATCGAAATACCATCATTGGCATTACGTACTGCGACATCTAGGCCACGACTTTGCGAATTAAGACGGTTGGAGATTTGTAAACCTGCCGCATCATCTTTCGCACTATTAATTCTATAACCGGATGACAAACGTTCCATTGAATTTTGCTGTGCGCTGTTTGCACTGTTCAAGTAACGCTGTGCTGTCATTGCTGCTACGTTAGTATTTACATTAACCGCCATGTGGTTTTCTCCTAATAATTGTCTGGAGTATGTGTTACTCCCAATGGGAATTCGACGTCTCGAAAACCAGTAGTTCTCTCAAAGGTACTCTTTATAACGACTGTGAATGTATTACCTTGAACAAAAACTAAGCTTTATTCTCTTCATACTGGCAAGTCATGAGACAAATGTAGACAGCCGCACAAACTGAACAAAAAAACAACAATAAGGCTAAAGAATCACTGTATATGGCCGAAGTTGAGCGTTTTGAGTAGAAGCAAACAGTGAATATTAAAAAGAACTAATATTTCCTAGAGTTATACTTATAAAAATATAAGCAAATAATAAACGGATAGTAGAATTAGTCATTCACCAACCCAGCGAATACATGCGCACACTTTACATCAATCGAGCTTGGCCAACACTTAGGCCATACATTAGCGTCGATCAATAGCATTGAGTAAGGTAAACACTTGAGAAAGTAGAAACGTAGGAAAGGATAAAACGAAAGGCGAGCGGATGCTCTTTGGCACTCACACCGAATTGATATTGATGCTTAGACAAAAGAAAGCCCCCATTCCTTTGAGAGAACCGGGGCTATGGGTGGTAGCCATTACCAATGTGGAGATCAGAGAAATGAATCACATTTAGGCGTACCAATAGCGTACTGTCATAACCATTAAGAAACAGGGTGTAGATTTGAGAGAGTTTCTACCTGATAAAACAGTACGTTGCCAAGGTCATGCCATTACATACCTACGTCTAGACGTCATAATGGCACTTCCTTTATTACTGCAATAGTTGCATTGCAGCACTAGGCAACTGTTTCGCTTGAGCAAGGATGGTTGTCCCTGCTTTTTGCAGAATTTGTGCTTTTGTTAATGCTGTGGTTTCTTTGGCAAAATCGGTATCTTTAATACGACTTTTCGACGCTTCCACATTTTCTTGGATATTAGATAAGTTACTAATACTGTGGCCCAAACGGTTTTGCTTGGCCCCTAAATCCGCACGCTGTGAATCAACATATTTCAATGCTGCATCCAAAACGCCCACGGCATTTTGTGAACCGCCCACAGAATTCAAATTAATATCTTGTACAGTTGTCGCCACCCCAGGACCACCGGCTAAACCGAGCTCTGTTGCTAATCCACCGGAGATACTAAGATTGCCGTTCACTGTTCCATTAGCGGCAAAAAGCTGCAGTTTGCCATCTTGGTCAACGGACGCTTTAAAGTCGTCGTTCTGACCATTGATATAGGTGGCAACTTCCTCAATGTCATCACCAGGCTTTGCATTAATATCAATTGTTTGTGGTTCGCCTTGGGCGTTATTGAATTCCAGCTTCAAATCTCGTGATTGAGCAGGAACGCCCCAATCTTTAGTTTTACCTTGGTCACCTTGAAAAGTGATACCTCCCATATGGGAGTCATCCGCTCGCACACTGGTTAAACCAATGATAACGGCCTCACCTGGTCCTGAACCTATTTGAAAGGCGGATTCGCCAAAGGTACCGTTTAATAACTTACGTCCACCAAATGAGGTAGTTTCAGCGATTCGGTTCAACTCATCTTGTAGCGCTGATGATTCTTCATTCAACGCGCGACGCTCTGAACTTGAGTTCGTACCGTTGGCAGACTGCAGTGCTAGATCTCGCATACGTTGCAGAATGTTAGTCGATTCGTTCATCGCCCCTTCTGCTGTTTGAGAAATAGAAATACCGTCATTGGCATTGCGCATAGCAACATCAAGGCCGCGGGCTTGGGAATTCAAACGGTTTGAAATTTGTAAGCCAGCCGCATCGTCTTTAGCGCTATTAATACGGTTACCTGAGGATAAACGCTCCATCGAGGTATTCAGTTCATTGGTCGCTTTATTCAAGTAACGCTGTGCCGTCATTGCCGACACGTTCGTATTTACGTTAATGGTCATTGTTTGCTCTCCTATCGAGTTCGCAAGCCCTTGCGAAGCGGTCAGCTTAGCTCTTTGGAAGCATGACCGTGTATCACTAGGTTAAGTATGCTTAATGGCAACTTAATTGGGTTTTCACCCTATCTATGATTATTAATACAAATAATGTGCCAGCTTTATTGCATCCATTAAATAGTTCATTTAATAAACACCTGAAACACTTATATACAGTGTTAAACCTTAGGCATTGGCACTAAGTGTTAACTCACGACTAAGATGAAAACCATATTTGCCGCGCTTAATTTATATACTGCAAGTTCCAGACCAAAAATTAACCAAATAACTGCGCACTTAAGGCATTGCTCATAAGGTATTGAAAGTTATATGTAATTAAATAGCGTTAAATCTTTAGTTTTACCAAATGCTTTCTGTGATGCCTCAAGTGCTCGAGAATTTTCATTAAATTCAATGACGGCATCCGAGTAATCGAGATCTTCAAATTCACTTTTTGATTTCGCCAAGCTAATTTTAAAATCTCGGTGCTGGTCTTCTTGTGTATCAAGCGTATTCAAACGAGCGCCAATATCAGTTCGAGATTTCGTCAAGTGTAAAAACCCTTCATGCAGCTCTTCTGATACCCGTTGTAGTTCTGCCGTAGCCGAGGCATCAGAAACGGGCTTTTTCGAATACTCGATAGCATCTTGAAAACTATTAAATAGACTGAATGATGTCCGCGGCGTTAACGTCACCTGATCACCGGCTTTAATTTGCCCTTTAAATTTCACATCTACCGAATTGTCACCATCGGTATAATTGATGCCTTCTTTAGGGTTAAACTCACCGGTTTTTACCACATCTCCATCTTGCTCTAATTGATAACCAAATTTGCCGCTCGGCAAACCAACAAAACTCACTTTATAGGTCGAGTTATCATCGCTTTTACTGCTGCGTGCGGTATCGAGTAATAACTCAGAGCCTTTTTCCAATTGATATTTAGGTTCAAAGTCACCAAACGGGTTATCAATTTTCATTAATAACTGGTCACCAGGGGTATTAAATGGCATCTCTAGTGAATTAGAAATCCGCATTTTGCGTTGATATTGATCGCCCGAATACGTCACTTTGTCATTATTATCACGAAAAAATGGCTGCACTTTAGGCTTCGTGCCGGCAAAGATATAGTTGCCAGACTCATCCTGTGAGTTCGCTAAATGCAGCAAGTTCTTTTCCATTTCCTTTAACTCACGCGCATGAGCATCACGATCTTCCGGTGACAACGCACCATTGATCATTTCCATCACATTACGTGTTGCATCATCGGCAAAATCTTCGGCATTGGTGACCAACACTTCTTGATGTGATAAACGATTCCGAACTAAAGTGATCGCGTCAAGGTATTGGTTTAACTGCTCTTCTTGCTGGGATACATTTTGAATATAGTGGGTCGCTAGCGGATTATCCGCTGGCGTTAACAACTTCTTACCCGACGCCAACTGAGCTTGATTATGATGCACTTTGGTTTCTTGACGACGTAAGTCGTTTTGAACCGCTTGATAGTTATGGAAGCTCGCAATTCGATTAATCATTAACGTCCTCCTCTTATCTCAAACGTAAAATAGCGTCGAAGGTTTCATTGGCTGCCTGCATGATCCGCGAGGAAGCCATGTAAGCTTGTTGAAACTTCATCATATTCGCCGCTTCTTCATCCAGGTTAACGCCTGAAATCGAAGCGACACGCTCCTGCGCCCCTTCTTTTTCTAAACGAGCAACATCGGTTAAGCGCGACGCGGTCGACAACTTCATACCAAAATCGGTATTTAAGTTGTGATAAACATCAATCAAGGTTGATTCATCATCATTCATATTTTTGGCATTTTGAATAACCAGCATTTTTCGTAAATTGCCGTTATCCCCTTCCGATGGGACAAGGTTTGCCGTAAATTTGTCTTTTGGCAAAGCGCCGTTAGATAACTCAAACGTCGTCCCTTGAAAGGTCACAGGGCCATCGGGTGGGTAAGCTTGCCCATCGAGCAAAACTTTGCCGTCTTTATCACGTAATGAGAAGGTATTGCCTTGATCGCCAATCACCACTTGAAATTCTCTTAACGCACCAGCCGCTTGGATATCAAACTTAGCTGACCCTTGGGCGAAGGTGGTTGATGCTTCATAGCTTTGCGCTGCCAATCTGTCCGGATCTTGCAATTGCACATGGATATCCGATGCGCCACTGCGAGTCGGGCGAATCAAAATTCGCTCACCATCTTCAGGGGCATTGTTCACTTTAATACGCATGCCATCTAATGGGGTTAGGTCACCATTGTCACCACGAACGTACAGGTAATCACCACTTTCAATCATCTCTTTTTGCTGACCATTAGGTGTAGTGACGGTGTAGTCACTGCCATCATAATGAAGAGCATACTCACCCCCTTTAAGGTGGCTAACATCATCAATATAAACCGCCATATCAGCGGTAGATTGACTGTTCGTGATAACTCGTGATTTCGCAATGCGGTCAGCGTTTACATCGGTAAATAGATCGTTACCGATTTTGCCATTTAAATCTAAACCTTGATGTTGCAGCTTATTGACTTGATAAGAAAAAGCGGTGGATAAACGACCGATCTCATCCCTCATATTAGGGATACTTTCATCTCGCTGTTCAAACAAAGCGCCTAATTTACCACCGATGTCACGATGAGTAATTGGTTTCACGCCTTTGCCTTCCACCATCGCTAAGCGACGTTGATGTACATCCGGATACCCATCCACCATCGTCAACTTGCTGGCCTCAGTCCCTGAGACTAATGTGTTACCGTTGCCAATATGCACATTGAATCCTTCACCATTCTTACGTTCTGTTACCGTTACCTTGGTGTATTCAGATAGTTCGCGGATCAACTTCTCATGGCGGTCCATCAAGTCGTTATGCGGTCCTGGTGAGCGCATCATTAAACGCTGCACATCACGAATCTCTACAGCCAACTGGTTGATACGCTGCACCCCCAAATCAAGGCCTTTATTGGTTTCTTTAAATTGGCGGCGCACAGTGTCATCAAAATCATTAAGGTTTTGCGCAATAATGTTGGCTTTTTCCAGTACCACTTTACGAGCCCCGACATCATTTGGGGTATCGGCGGCCGTTTTCACTGCATCGAACCACTCATTGAGATTTTCTGGGATTTTTTTCGAGGCAACCGAAGATAACAACCCAGAAAGCATATCTAAGTTCTGTTCATGGTCTTTATTATGAGCATAATGGGTTGTGGCAACATTCAACTCTTTGACGGCAAATTGATCCCAAGAGCGGCGAACATTTTCCACATGCACTCCCATACCATAGGTCTGACCACCATATTGACGAGGCGCATTCGTGCCTTGGATTACAGACTGCCGACTGTAACCATCAGTGTTAACATTAGAAATGTTATGACCTGTGGTATTGAGTTGTCTCTGAGCGGTAAGTACGCTTTGCCTACCAACATTCAGAAGATCAGACGCCATATTGCCCCCAAGAACCCATATCTACGCCAGTAAAACTGGCAACTTACTATAGATATAGCAATATATATGCCATTATGATTTTTTAGTGATAAGCCTAAGAAAAGAATAGAAAAAAGGCCAAATGAGCATTTGACCTGGAAGCGTTTAAATTTTGTTCATGTTTTCTATTTGTGCTTGGACACGTAGCACTTTATCAGCATAATTAGGGTCAGTTGCATAACCCGCTTTATGGATACCGCGAATAAAGTCATGATCGCCTTGATGTGCCAATGCTTTGCTATAGCGAGGATTGCTTTCCAAGAACTGTACATAATCGTCAAAGCTCTCTTTATAGCTGGGATAAGCACGAAACGCTGCTTTTCCCATCACTGGGATGGCATTTTGGTATTCCAACGTCTGTGTCGCAACGCGCTCACCTTGCCAAGCTGAATTCGCTTTAATATTAAATAAGTTATGACTGCTATGATGCGAGTTCTTTACTACTTTCTGCCCCCAGCCTGTCTCTAAGGCCGCTTGAGCAAGTAGCAGTGAGGAATCGACACCAAGCGCCTTCGCGGCTTTGTCAGCATAGGGTTTTAGTGATTTCACAAACGCATAAGGTGAGTCAAAAGATATCGGCTGGGCATCAAGCCCCTGACTCTTAGCCATGCCAGCAATGCCCTCACGCTCAACGGTTTTAGGCGCATGCTGATTGGCGGCTTGCCGAACTCGACGTACACGCTCAACCGCATCTTGAAACGACTGCTCGCCTTGGTCATTCACCGTATCTCCGGCTGATAATTGCTTGACGATCATATCAGCAAGCCCTAATGAGCCTTTTTCACTAAGCTGGCTGACCATCTGCTCATCGCGCATTTGTCGATACATGTCTTCCGTATGACTATCAAACATACCGGATTTAAACGCTTTATTAGCATCACGCATGGACTTCAACATCATGTTAGTAAAGATCGCTTCAAACTGACTTGCAGCCGATTTTAACGCCTCTTTACCCGCACCTTTATCGCCATGGATGGCTTTTTTACGTAATGAGTCTAAACCCGCTATATCTTGGATAAACCCAATGTCATTAGGACTATCAGCCATCGTGAAGACTCCTTAAATAATGATCAACTGACCTTCAATCGCGCCCGCTTGTTTTAATGCCTGTAAAATCGCCATTAAATCCGACGGTGCAGCGCCAACCCCATTAACAGCACGGACTAAATCATCCAATGTCACCCCAGGTTGAAACTTAAACATCTTGCCTTTTTTCTCTGAGACATCAATATCAGTATCGGGGGTTATCGCTGTATCGCCGCCGCCCAGCGCATTAGGTTGGGTGACGTTGATATTCTCTTTTATAGCAACAGTCATGCCACCATGAGTCACTGCTGCGGGTTTCAACTTGACATGTTGCCCTACCACGATAGTTCCAGTCCTTGAATTTACGATGATTTTTGCTGCCCCATCGGCAGGATCAAAGGTTAGGTTTTCTACCGTAGACAAAAAAGCGACACGTTGACTGACATCCCTTGGTGCGCGTACTCGCACTGAAGTGGCATCCACAGGAGACGCCATTTTGGGCCCCAAGAACTTATTAATTGAATCGGCCATGCGTTGCGCGGTTGTAAAATCAGAATCAAACAAGTTGAAGGTGATGTAATCACCACGAGAAAAGGGGGTCGGAATTTCACGCTCTACCGTCGCACCACCAGAAATAACGCCAACGGTTGGGATGTTACCCACCAATTTAGAACCATCGGCACCATCAGCACTGAATCCGCTCACCACCAAGTTACCTTGCGAGACCGCGTACACATTGCCATCCAAACCTTTCATCATCGTTTGCATTAAGGTACCACCACGCAAGCTTTTCGCAGATCCGATAGAAGAAACCGTTACGTCGATTCTCTGACCGGATTTAGCAAAAGCCGGCAATTCAGCAGTCACCATAACCGCGGCAATATTTTTTGTATTGGGATTGGTCCCTTCCGGCAATTGAATGCCGAATTTTTTTAGCATGGTGTTAAAGCTTTGATTCGTAAATGGCGTCGACTCACCAGTTCCGGGTAAACCGGTCACCAGTCCATAACCAACCAGTTGGTTACTACGCACACCAGCGACCTGCGCGACATCTTTGATGCGCGCAGAATGCGCACTGGCCGTTATGAGCATCAACATAAAGAGTATGAACGTTTTCATTGGATAACCCTTAGTAAAAAAAATGAGGTCCGGGGACCTCATTTTTACTGATAACCGTCAAATATCCGACGACGAGATCTTGTCTATAAAGAGACATTAAAAAATCGTGCCAAGAATCCAGGTTGCTGCATATCTTGATTGGTTCCGGTGCCAGAATATTGAATTCGAGCGTTGGCAATACGCGTTGATTCGACCGTATTATCATTCTCAATATCGTCTGGGCGCACCGTGCCACTGACGCGTACATACTCATCGCCCGTGTTCAGTGTTAACCATTTTTCTCCGCGTACGACTAAGTTCCCATTCGCTAATACATCAATGACTTGTACCGAAATAGACCCTGAAATACTGTTGCTTTGATTCGCCGCAGCGCTGCCTGAAAACTTATTATCGTTCTTTAACGCATAGGAGAAATTGTAATCTCCCATTTTCAATTCTTGGCCACCGACACTGAGCGGGTCCATGGATGCATCATTATTTTTCGACAAATCGGCATCGGCACTTTTGGCCGCTTTCGTATTTTCATTTAATTTGACGGTAATAATATCGCCTAATCCATGAGGCTTGGTGTCATCGTACAAGCCACCATGCGAAGTGGGATTAAACAGTGACCCCGTTTCGGCTGCATAATGCTTGGCTTTCTCTTTGGCACGTACCGGTGCCCAAGCCGGATCATCCGCCATCGGGTCTTGGCGTGAACGTAAGGAGTCAACTAGCCCGCTCAAACCAGAAGGGCCTTGCGCGTCTGGGGATTTATCCCCTTCTACCGCATCAACCACCTTCGCGGGTTGATCTGAGCGACCACCATTTTGTAAAAAATCACTGATGGCACTGCAGCCTGAAAGTAACAACACAAGCATGGATACACAGACTAGTCGTTTCATAACATCATACTCTCATTATCAAGTTACAATTGCTGATTCGCGTAACTCATCATCTTATCAACGGCAGAAATCACTTTTGAGTTCATTTCGTAAACCCGTTGTGCTTCAATCATATTCACCAATTCTTCAGTGACATTAACGTTTGAGCTTTCCAGCATATTTTGACGAATATTGCCTAACCCATTCAATCCAGGAACCCCTTCTTGTGGATCACCACTGGCTCCCGTCGGTAAATAAAGGTTCTGACCGATAGGTTCTAAGCCACCAGGGTTAATAAAATCAACCGTAGTAATCTGACCCAACACTTGGTTATTTTGCTGACCACGAATCCGAGCTGATACTTCACCGTCATTGCCGACTGTAATGGAAATCGCGTTATCGGGTACCACAATTTGTGGTTGCAGTGGATAGCCACCACCTGATGTCACAATGGTACCTTCATCGTTTAAAGTAAATTGACCATTACGGCTATAACCAATGTTGCCATCCGGCATTAAAATTTGGAAAAAACCGTCACCTTCCACCATCATATCTAACGCATTCGAGGTGGTTTGAGCATTACCATTGGTATGCACTTTTTGTGTCGCGACGACCTTTGAACCAGCGCCTAACATCAAACCACTCGGTAGCTCGGTATTTTGCGAAGATTGACCACCAGGCTGATTAATATTTTGATAAAACAAATCTTCAAATACCGCACGACTTTTCTTAAAACCAACGGTTGATGCGTTCGCAAGGTTGTTGGAAATCGTCGCGATATTGGTTTGCTGCGCGTCTAAGCCGGTTTTACTGACCCACAATGCTGGTTGCATAATAAACTCCTGTGACTCTTATTAACTCATACGAAGCAGCGAATCCGACGACTTGTCGTTATCTTCTGCTGTACGCATCATTTTGACTTGCATTTCAAAACGACGCTGTAGATCAATCAAGCTGGTCATTTCACCAACGGCATTGACATTACTGCCTTCTAACGCGCCAGTTAGTACTTTGACGCCTGCATCTGCTTGAAACTCGGTATTGGGTGTTTTGGAACGAAATAATCCATTGGTATCTTTAAACAAAGTACGATCATCTGGACGAACCAATTTAATACGGTCGACCGCTTCCATCGCATCAGCTGGCGCCCCTTGAGGCTGAACGGAAATCGTACCGTCTTTACCAATTTCAATTTTGCTTAAAGGAACGGGTAACGTGATTGGCGCACCATTTTGACCAAGAACTGGGTGACCATTACCATTCAGTAACAACCCCGTATCGTCAATTTTAAAGTTGCCGTTACGCGTTAAGCCTTTTTTGCCGGTCTTATCGATGACAGATATCCAGCCACGGCCTTCTATCGACACATCCAGATCTCGACCTGTGGTAATGACACTACCTTGTTGAAAGTTATTACCGGGACGCTCATTCATATTGAACACACGGCTTGGTAAACCTTCGCCATAAGCTTGCATTGCACGTGCTTGTTGCAAATCAGCGCGGAACCCTGTCGTACTCACGTTGGCAAGGTTATTGGCACGTAGCTGCATGGCTTGCATATTTTGTTTTGCCCCGCTCATCGCAAGGTAAAGTGCGTGGTCCATAATGTGCTCCAGAAACGTCTATTACTTACTATAAAGCAATTGGCGTGCCATATTTTAAAACACTTAAATATCAGACAAATAGATGGAATGTATTGAAAAAAATCGAGGAGGCAAGCGGATAAAGAATAAGAAGAGGCAAGGGATAACCTCGTATGAGCTGGCGGTTGCCGCCAGCTCATGGTCTAGATAATCTTAACGAATCTGTAAGATATTTTGCTGTAGCTTGTTGTGTACTTCCAACGCACGCGAGTTGGCTTGGAAGTTACGCTGTGCAGAAATGAGGTCCACCAGCTCTTGAGTCATATCAATGTTCGATTGCTCAAGTGTACCGTTTTTCACCGAACCAAATGATGCTTGACCTGATTCGCCCCACACTTTATCCCCAGAGTCTTGAGTTGAATCCCATTGGGTACCACTCTTCTTATCCAAACCTTGTTCATTGGCGACTCGCACTAAGGCTACTCGACCTAATGTAATATTTTCACCGTTTGAATACGTTCCCTGAATATTACCTGTTTCATCAAAATCAATCTTAGTTAAGAACCCCGTTGTGGCACCATCTTCATCAAACTTGGTTAATTCGAATGGAGAGGCAAATTGCGTTGCCGAACGTAAATCGAAGTTGATCTGCTGCGTGGGATCGGCACCGTTCATATCGATTGGGTTATCACCACTGCCCATTGGCTGAGAGATGACAGGCTGACCACTATTAATGCTCGCTAAAGTCCCATCATTATTAAACTTCATGGTATGACCCGCTTGACCGGTACCGGCCACCGCATCACCATTCTGTATATTCAGTGGTTTTTCACCATTTTTATCGGTCACGGTGTAATACACTTGCCAAGTATTAGGCTGAGTTTGATCTTTTAGATAATAGCTTGTCATTTTGTATGATTGACCCATAGAGTCATACACCGTCGATGAGTTAGAACGGTTATAGGTATCAGGGTCAGTAAAATCAAACAGTTGCGGGTTTTTCAAATCACCATTGGCAGGTACGTTCACGCCGACTTCAACATTCGCGGTTTGTTTTGGCTTACCAAATTCAGACGGAATATTTAACGGCTGTGGTTCAAAAGAGGCAACATCTCCGGTATCAGGGTCCACTTGATACCCTAATAAGTACTCATCATTCGATGACACCACAAAGTTATCTTTATTGATGTGGAAAGCACCATTACGTGTCATTTCGTTTTGTTGCGGCATCAAACGGTTCTTAGCCACTGCAAAGAAGCCCGTGCCAGAGATCCGTAAATCCATCGGATTATTGGTATAAATACTCGAGCCTTCGTGAAACTGTTGCGCTACTTTTTGAGCTTGAACACCGCCACCTGGCGTGGTTTTAGAGTTTGTAAACAACGAATTAGAGTAAACATCACCAAACTCAGCACGAGACTCTTTAAAGCCAAAAGTGTTTGCGTTCGCAATGTTATTACTGGTCGTGTTCAAATCTAACTGTGCTGCGGAAAGACCGCTAAGAGATGTATATGACATTTCAAATTCTCCTATCTAGCTAGCGCTTATTACGCTTTGCCAACTTCCAGTACTTCTGCAAGTCGAACTGGTGAATCATGACCAGCTAGATTGAGCAGTACGTTACCTTTATCTTTCCCGAGCAAAACGCTGTTCACGTTCGCGTAGGTAGACACGCTAAAATCTTTGCTTTGTCCATCCATGATACCTGCCGCTCTGACTTTATATTTGCCAGCCGGCAATGGCTGACCGTTCTGATCTTTGCCATCCCACTCAATACGAGAATCTCCGCCTGGTTTTGCTCCCGCATCAAATGTTCTAACCAATTGACCATGTGCATCTTCAATGCGGACCATCAGATTATCGACATGTTGTGGCAAGTTCACCATTGCCGCCATGCCTTTACCTTCTTGCTTAGTTCCTGCAGCGCCTGGTACTAAGACATCACGCCCCACTAAAGAAGAAGCTTGTAATGCTTTATTTGATGTCATCGATGAGTTCAAACTTTCGAACTGCTTGTTCATCTTACCGATGCCATCCACCGTGGCAAACGATGCCATTTGGGCAATCATTTTGTCGTTGCCAACCGGCTTAAACGGATCTTGCTGAGAAAGCTGCTTAGTGAGCAGGGATAAAAAATCTTCTTGTTTCAGATCTTTTTTCCCAGTCTCTTCAGTGGGCTTTTTCTTATCTTGCAAGCTTTTAAGCTGATCAACATAGGACAAGCCGCTTTGACCAACGTTATTTACTCCACCAGCCATACGTTATCCCCTTATTGACCCATCTGCAGCGTACGCAGCAGCATTTGTTTACTTGCATCAGCCACTTGCACATTCGTTTGGTACGAGCGCGATGCTGAAATCATGTTCGCCATCTCTTCCATCACATTGACGTTCGGCTTATAAATAAAGCCATCTTCATTCGCCAATGGATGCTCTGGATTGTACTCCGCTCGCAGCGGCTTATTACTTTCTACAATCCCGAGCACTTTTACTGGAACATTAGGATCGTTACGGTTTGCCTTATTAAGTTCAGCACCAAAAATGGCGTGACGCGCTTTATACGTATCCTTCGCCGAGCTACTGACACTATCAGCATTAGCCAAGTTACTGGAGGTAGTATTTAGACGAACAGATTCGGCACTCATGGCTGAACCAGTCACATTAAATACATTAAATAAGCCCATCTTGTTACTCCCCTTTCAGTGCCTTGGTTAAACCTTTAAATTTTCCACCCAGAAAATCCAAAGAAGCTTGATGACGCAATTGATTTTGCATAAACAGATTACGCTCTAAATTGACATCAACCGTATTTCCATCGCCAGTATCAGGTTGCGTCGGTGTGCGGTAAAGCACTTCCCCAGCGCCCATACTTGAAGAGGCAGATATATGCCGACCATTGGTTCTATCTAGCCCAATACTGGTACCAGATGTTGCCGCCTGCAATGCCTGCTGAAAGTCCATTCCTTTTGCTTTAAACCCAGGAGTATCCGCTTGGGCAATGTTGGTTGCAATTAACTCAGCATTGCGCTCACGAAGGCCCACCGTGTACTGATGAATCCCAAGAGCTTTGTCAAAAGAAATAGCCATACTTGCCTCTTTAAATGGAAATGACCATTGTTAACCGTGTTTATAAATAATTAGCAATTAACGTACCAACTTTTTCAAACTTATCACGACCAATTAGCCTGAAGCTAGCTTGCAATTGGCAAGCCAATATTTGAAATGTCGAGCTATTGATATACCACGGCCTCAATTATTCAGACATCGTACCGTATGAAAAGACGGAGCGAAGCAACAAAAAAGCCCAAGCGATATCGCTTGGGCTTCCATTACAAATCGCACATTGGATTATGCTTTGAGCTTATAAATTATGCCAGGGTTACAACGCACCATTTCAAACCGATCGGTCAATCCTGTTAAGGACTCAGAGGCACCTAAAAGTAAATACCCGCCTGGGTTCAAGCTCCCTGCCATCTGGTTTAATACTTTTGACTTCATATCAGCAGAAAAGTAGATCAATACATTACGGCAAAAAATAATATCGAACTTACCTAAAGCGGAGTAGCTCTCCATTAAGTTCTGTGGTCGAAAGTTGACTAAACGCTTCGCAGTATCTTTTATTTTCATGCGGCCATCCCCAGCGTCTTCAAAGAAGGCACGGCGACGCTCTGGAGATAAACCTCGACCTAGAGCAAGATTGTCATACACGCCAAGTCGGCACATATCTAACATACTTGCTGAAATATCCGTGGCAGTGATCGACACATTGGGTAAGAATCCAGGGCGCTTTTGCTGCATTTCCAGCACTGTCATCGCCATAGAATACGGCTCCTGACCGGATGAACTTGCCGCAGAC
The DNA here is from genome assembly GCA_052087065.1 of Vibrio sp. Taxonomy (GTDB): domain Bacteria; phylum Pseudomonadota; class Gammaproteobacteria; order Enterobacterales; family Vibrionaceae; genus Vibrio. The sequence goes on from JBQGON010000050.1 coordinate 15,259, forward strand.
CATATCTTAATTGGGCGCTTATTTGCCGCCATCTCTGGCAATAATCGTTCAGCAAGCACTTGAAATGGATAAGAATCACGGAACCAGAGTGTTTCATTGGTCGTCATTGCGTCTACCGCGGCAATACGCAACTCTCGATTACGCCCAGTTACGACATCTCGCAACAAACTTGATAACGAATCACATTTGAATTTCGTGATAAGAGGACTCAAGCGGCTACGCACGAGATACTGTTTACTATCTCCCAGTACAATGCCACATTGAGATTCTAAGAACCGACAAAAGTCACGATATTCTTGATCGCTTATTGTTATAGCAGTCATTCAATTCTCTTTTATTTAATAAGTGCCGTTTTAACCGCATTACCAAGCTCATCTGGGTTGAATTTCGCAATAAACGAATTTGCCCCTACCCGCTCAACCATCGCTTGGTTAAATACCCCACTCAGTGAAGAGTGTAGAATCACGTACAGATCTTTCAATTCACTGTTACGTCGAATCTCAGCAGTCAGAGTGTACCCATCCATCTCAGGCATCTCAATATCAGAAATCACCAAGGATATCTGATCATAGATACTCCCTTCTTGCGCCATTTCTTCTAATTTTTCATAGGCATCCTTACCGTCTTTGGTAAGGATACACTCGAAACCGATAGATTCAATAGCTCGTTGCACCTGTTTTCTTGCCACCGTCGAGTCATCGGCAATAAGAATGCGACGAACAATATCGGTATCTTGTTCAGCCTCAGCAAAAGATTCAGTGATGGATGAGTCCATCGTTTCATTTACTGGCGCGATTTCTGCGAGAATTTTTTCAACATCAATAATCTCGACTAATTCATTATCAATGTTTGTTACCGCTGTTAAATAATTCGACCGACCCGCCCCACTTGGCGGCGGTAAGATAGCTTCCCAATGCATATTGATGATTCGTTCTACCGAGCTCACCAAAAACGCTTGAATCGTGCGGTTAAACTCCGCAATCACGACAAAACTTTTTTCAATGTCAGCGGTTGGGCGTCCACCCGTTGCTAAACTCATGTCGATCACAGAGACCGTTTGACCACGAATATGCGCAACACCGCGCACAAGACGATGTAAGTTTGGCATGGAGGTCAATTTGGGGCACTGTAAAACCTCTTTAACTTTAAAGACGTTGATTCCATAGCGTTGTCGCCCATTTAAACGGAATGTGAGTAATTCTAATCGGTTCTGGCCGACGAGTTGCGTACGCTGATTCACCGAATCGAGAATACCCGTCATAAGCTTATCTCCATCTCAAACTTTTCTTTTAAAAGTGATAGTCTACTAGTGGCTATTAAAGAAACTAGAGAATTAACCATGAAAACAAAAACGCGTTTTGCCTTACATGCTTTTCTTAAGTGTAGAACTTCCTTTAAAAATTTTAATACCATTATCGGCTTTTTATTCGTTTTCTTTAGTACAAATGTGCTTTCTGCAACAGTACAACAAATAAAATTGATTCAACACGCTGCAGAGCAACATGTTTTAAATTCCGTGCATGCCCCCAATGGTGGCAAAGTCAATGCCGTAGCGGCCGACATTGACCGTCGCGTTTATGCCACGCAATGTCCCCGGCCTCTGCACACGTCATCGTCGTCACATAATGGCTCAGCCAGTCACATCACTGTGTTGGTCGAATGCGCTGCGGATAACTGGAAACTGTATGTGCCAGTCAAATTGACGCTTAGAGTCCCTATGGTGACGGCTGCGACGTCTCTCGCTCGTGGACAAATCATTACGTCCCAAAATATTAGTATAAGTATGGAAGATATGCTGCGTTTTCGTCGCCAAGGCTTTACCGTCCCAGATATGTTATTTGGTGCTAAACTTAAACGAAGCTTACAAATCGGTGATGTCATCACCCAAAACGATGTGTGTATCATCTGTCGCAATGATACCGTCATTATTCATGCTGGCTCAGGCGGAATGTCCATCACCACCAAAGGTACAGCATTGAGCGACGGTATACTAGGTGAGCAAATAAAAGTAAAAAATAACAAATCCAACCGCATTATTGATGCAAAAGTGAGCGGAGTTGGCAAAGTTTTGGTACAATTTTGATTGGCGTGTACACAAGTACAACTATTTCTGGTAAAACTGCTAAAGAAAATGTATGCAGGGTCGATACTAGAAAAGACAATACAACTACTTTGATTAAAGGCTCCGCTTATGGCAGGCATTGATAATATACGTTCAGGCCAATCGTTGACGACAACGAATCGTAGCTCTGCACGTTCAGATAACAATGTTTCTTCTCATCAAGCTGGCGATACAAAGCAGACATCACATCAACGCAATGATGCCGTCTCTTTGAGTTCGCAAAGTAAAGCAATGGAAGAAATGAAAAGCAGTATGGCAAGTAGCCCGAGCTTCGATAGTGCAAAGGTTGCCGCAATTAAAGACGCCATTGCGAATGGCTCTTATGTGGTTGATCCAGATAAACTCGCTGATAGCATGATCAGATTTGAAAATGAGTTAAACGGTCAGATTTAATCACGACAAACTGATAGCGAATTGATATATGGCAGCATTAAGAGATTTAGTCGAATTTCAACTTCAGAACGCTCAGGCGCTCACTGATCTATTAGAAAATGAAAAAATTGCGATTACCTCGCGTGTGTCTGCAGACATAGAAACTTATGCTAAGCAGAAAATCACGCTGGTATCACAGTTAAACAATACTGATCAGCGCATTGCGAGCCACCCTGAAGTTTCGACGCTGACCAACGATAGCGAACTGAGCCAGATGGTCACAGACATTCGTACTTTGGTTGCTCGCTGCCAAGAAGCGAATACCGTCAATGGTGAAGCGTTAGTTCGTGCGCAAATGAGCTTCAATAAGCTCAATAACCTAATGCAACAAAGCTTAGGGAAAACAGGGATGACGTACACGGAAACGGGTAAAACGCGCGGCGTCTCCACGCTAGGAACCAATTTAAAGGCCTAGTAATAAACCAGTTGTACACATAAAAAAAACGCCCAGATAATATCTGGGCGTTTTTTTGAAGAGAAGAAAGCATAACGATTTAAAATAATGTCGATTGTCGGTTATCGGGGACTTTTTGAATTTCTCCGAATCCTTGCAGTTTAGACATCACCTCAATATTGACTCGCATTTCAGTCACATAACTATCGCCTACTTTATAACTGCGCACCACTTCCGCTCCACGAATGATGCCATCGACAGAATTTTTTGTTTCCTCTAATCCTAAGCGTTGGTCAAGGACATTGGCACGACCACTCACTCTGACGCCATAAACTTGTTCCGCCAGCTCTTTATATGCATCCATTTTGGATGCACGCATCGCTCTCACTTGCTTTTCATGATCATCATGACCTTTTTGTTCACTGATCGTCGCATACCCAACCGCATTAAGGTAAACCGGCTTATGCATCGCAGTTAAAGGCTGGCATCCTACGAGTGTCAATAAGGCGAACATAACCAATATGTTATAAATTGATTTCATGTACTTCTCCTTAAGGACGTAAGATAACCGTATTAGGGTTATTGATATGAGGATTAGAGCGAATAATCACGCCATCTTTGGTTCTCATCGCGTCAAGGGTATCTAGATCTCGTCCGATGCGATCCGCGGGTAAGAACCCTTCTGCGGTTGCCACAACAATTCTTGATTGCAACCCTATGACACGCGCATTCACCAGTACGCCATCATCTTGGCGCACCATTGTTCCCGTGACGATATATTGAATCTGCTGCTCTTTCGATAGCTCTTTCCAATCACGACTCAACACAAAGTCACCTTCTTTCGTCACTTGTATTGAGCCTGTAGTTTTAAAGTCGATTACTTTAAAACCACGTTGCTGAAATTGATTGATAAAGCCTTCTGACACGGTATTACCCAACCAATTAGTTGCATCCAAGTTCTGTAAATCCACAAACGAGGCGATAGCAATCGGTGTTTGGGCCGTCACACTCGTATTCGATGCGAGCAAATCTTCGGTCATACTGTCCACAAAATAACTTAATGTATGTTGTGGGCTTGTCATCAACATAAATCTTGAACCATTATACTGTTTTTTACCGGTATAGATGGGTGAGTATGCGCACGCAGTGAGCAGTATCACAGGTACCAAAATCAGCCACTTTTTCATTCTCTTCATCTCCAATCAAGGATTACGATATAGGCGCTCATTTTCTATCATTTATCAAAACTGGAACGCTCTTTGCTTTTCTATATGTCACAATGCATACAGAATAGCGATATCTCCATCAGCTATACTAACTAAGCAAGATTTGTACCTAACTGGTAAATAATGATGAAAAAACGACTTTCTCTACTTCTATCCATGGCTCTAGCCATGACAGTCACGCCGCCTGCGGCTGCCGCATGGTATGAAGTAACCGGTACTGCCCCTATGGTGTCTTCTATTGAAGATGCTCGTACCAATGCCATTAAAGATGCTTTATATCGCGCGGTAAACTTTGCCGGAGGCGACTTAGGTAACATAGCTAATATCAGTAAGTTAATCACAAACAACCGTAACCAGTATCAGTTTGCCAATAACGAGATACGGTATATGAGTATTAATAAGGTGGATGCTCATCGTGGCAACATTCGTGTCAATGTTCGTATTGATATTTATCCAGAGGCAACCACTTGCCATACTCAGCAGTACAAAAAGACACTACTGTTCACGCATGTTAAGCTCGATTCCCCCCAACAAGCCGTGATGGGCAGTATTTATGATGTCGGTAAAAATTTTACTAAAGTGTTTAGCCGCCAAGTCGCACTCGATTCACATAGCTTCGTCTCGCTAGGTGCCACCCAATATGATGTTAACGCTCATACTCCAGAGCGAGTCAAAATGATCGCCGAAGATACTGGGGCACAATATATAGTGACAGGGGATATCACTGATCTTAGCTCTACTTACTTAAAAAGTGGCGATTCAGATATGAGTATTAGTCGCGAGTTTGCAATGAACATGCAAGTTTTTGACGGCAAAACAGGCGTGCGTGTCGTTGATAATAATTATCGTGATGCCGCGCTTTGGCCATTTGCTCGCACCAGCCAAGTGGATACCTCAACCGCTCGCTTTTGGGAATCGAGCTATGGACATATGTTGCGACAAATTAGTCGCGATGCCATGCTCGACCTAGAAAATGAACTGGCGTGTAAAATGACGCTGCCGGAAGTCGTCGCTCGTTTTGGAAATACCGTGACACTAAACCTTGGGCGCATTCACGGTGTCGAACCTGGAGACAAACTACAACTTTGGCATACCGGTTCGTTCATCGATCAACGCGGGATGCCACGTACCAAAGTCACGCGTAGTGATATTTCACTGACGGTGTCAAAGGTGTACGAACATGATGCCGAAGCAACGATTAATCAAGCCGATTTAGCCGCTAGCGTACAAATTGGGGATGTGATGGATAAACCGCTTCCCAATAACTACAAGTAAAGTAAACGCTCTACTCGATACTCTCTGTCATCTCCGGGTACAGAGAGTATCGAGACCATCAATACCACCTAAAGTTTACAGTTCTGTATTCAATCTCAATCAAAAATACTATATAGTACATATCCTTAACGTGTCCCCTTAGTTCAGCTGGATAGAACAAGGACCTCCTAAGTCTTAGACGTGAGT
>JBQGON010000051.1:0-20751 GCA_052087065.1 Vibrio sp.
GGGGTCATTATCGGGTGGTTGTGTCGAAGAACACTTCATTAAGCAGATCGCTGATGGCCGCTGGCAACAAGCCTCCCAAGTAGTACGCTACGGTGATGGTGAACTCGCCCCTGAAGTTACCCTGCCTTGCGGTGGCGTATTAGAAATATTGGTGGAATATCTGCCGGCAGGTAACGTGACGGTTGCCTATCTCAAGCAACAATTTGATGCGATACAAGGCTACCAAGCCATTCGTAAACAGGTACAGTTACCCACAGCCTGCAAGCAAATACTTGTAGATGACTTCACGGGAACAACGGCAGCGATTCATTATCAGGCCCCTAATATCGATATTCGTATGGCGGCGGCAGCACGCTTACTCGTGGCAGGTTATTCCCCTGTGGCCCATTATTGTATGGAATTTGGCCACGCATTGGGATTTGAAGTCATACTCTTAGAGCCACGCGAACACGTATTGGCTAATATTGATCAGTTACCAAACGGGGTGCGTTTAATCGAGACGTTCCCAGCAAAATATTTGGAGCAGTATAGCTGCCATGCCAATACGGCGATTGTGTCGTTGACTCACGATCCACGTCTTGATGATCTCACCATGATGGAAGCGGTGAACACGCCAGCCTTTTATCTGGGCGCAATGGGCTCAATGCGCAATAGCGCGAAACGTCGTGAACGACTAGAGCGCATCGGCGAGCTGACCGAAAGCCAACTATCACGTATTCATGCACCTATTGGTTTAGCCATTGGCAGTAAAACCCCTGCAGAAATTGGTCTCGCTATCATGGCGGATATCGTCCGTAGTAAAAACTTGGGCCACATGAACGCCAAACCAGCCGTGCAAAGCACGCTCAATCAACTTACTCCACTAACCGAAGACCATGGCGCGCACTGCGCTCTCTAATCTAAAAAACAAAATGGATTATTAAACCAAAGATTATACGGGCAGATCGGCATCTTTAATCACGCCGCGATGCCCTGCAATTGTCTGTAACTTGGTGCGATCTAGTAACTGGCGCGCCCCGTGATCTCCGGTGAGTTGGCTAAGAGCAGGCCCATAATTCTTGGCAAATCCTACTGGGTGTCCCGGCACGTCTACATACATCATCCGAGCTTGCGCATCAGCATGGCTTAACGCAGCAGCAACCAGCAAGTAATCCTCACTTTGTAGCCAGCCCATATCCGTCGGTGCGATCAGCCAACCATCCCAATCACGACTATCACGTACGCCTGCAGCAATCGTCTCTCCAGAGCCGTCGCTCTCAATAAGTGTTATTGCAACGCCAAATTGCTGTGCCAAGTTAATAATGACGTTTTCACCAGGGCGAGTAACCAAACGTACCGGTAAACCCGACTCGACGGCCCGCGATAAGGACAGTGCCAGCAACGGTACTCGCTCACCGTGTAAATTGGGATACATTGCCAACAGTTTATTGCCTTCGCCACCTGCGGCCACAAAGCGCTCACCTTGACCTGCGGCCAATAATACAATGCCAACCTGTTGTTTTGTTATCACCACTTACTTCCTATTCGCTTTGATTGCAGGCTTTTCTGCCCGTCTTTCCTCTGAATAAACGCTGATGACTATAGCAAGCAAAGTCGCCAAGATAAAACCATACTATATTGATGCCTGTCTGGTTAACTCGCGCACTTACACTCAATATTTCTCAATAATGGCGGTAAAGCTACTAATACACGGAACATGCTTTAAATCAGTAATCCGAAAAGGTCTAGGAATGCTCTGTAAGAGTTTAGGCGCGGCCACTACAGCGCTTGGCCAACGCATTGACAGGCTAATCGCAAAGATGACCAAGACAACAACTCTGCCGGACGTATAATCACTACCAAGCAGGAGATCGTGGACTGGTTTATTGCTTATAAAAAAATCCCCTGCTTAGTGCTCAGGGGATTGATTTTTCTGTCTAACTCCACATTTCACGCAATCAATTAACGATTCGCACAGAAACCAATAGAGCTGGTGCTAGCACCGGGTTGTAACACCTTATTCCATTCAACACCACTAAGGGTGACTGTCGGACCTGATTGCTCCCAATTGGCATTCCATAGCTGATAAATACTTCCTTCGATATCAAAAGTTGTATTCCATTCAACCGCTTCAGAACCACCATTGGTAACCACGATATCAGAACAGTATGAAGCACTGCCATCTTGTGGAATATTCACAGATACTGTCACACCACCAGCACCTGGGTCGGTCGGATCCGTTGGGTCAGTCGGATCCGTTGGGTCCGTTGGGTCCGTTGGATCGGTCGGGTCAGAAACGTCTGAGGTACTAAAGACAAAGTGATAAGCAGACAAGGCGGGAATATCATAGTTGAGCTGATTATTCGTTACCTCAACTTCTCCTTCATTTTGAATCTCAACAGAATCTGAATTTAGCACATATGTCTTGCCTGACTTATAAAGTGTTGTTGAATCAATATTGAACACACCATTGATCGATTCGTTCATATTTTTATTCAGTACCACGACATGAAGCAAGCCTGTCTCTGAATCCACCGATGCGTAGATAGAACTATTTTCTTTATCACTCATCGTTGCGGTGACGCTAGTATCACCAAATGTGCCATTTTTACCGTCATAGTTACGATAGAGACGATAAGCACTGGCTAAATATTTCTCTTCGTCATTTAAAATCCAGCTATTGGCCGCATAGACATCATATTTACCAAAAATACCCAACACATCGGCTTCGGTAATCGCACCGGTGATATCATCACCGCCGCCAAAACCGTACTCAGTGAACGCTATCTTGGTTCCCGGATAATGTGTATCAATTGAGTCTTGAATATGTGGAATCAACGGTAGCTCTGCCATATTCCATTTAGCAATCCAGCTATCCTCTTGGTATTCATCATCCCAAAATGTCCGAGGAGCCTGCATCCGCGCATTTTTATCTTTCACAGAGTCGGCATTGCCTCCAGTGACACGCTGATCACCTTGCGCTTCGGAATACCAGTGCAAGTCAAGTACATCCAATAATCGCATACCGGATGACTCACCCACTGCCTTCATCTGCGCCAAGTAATAGTCGATAAACCAGTGATATTGACCTGAATAATTCGACCAATCCGGAGCATCATTTAATGAGACAAATGCAGTGAAACCATACAAAGCCGGACCAAAGATCGTCGCAGTCGGATCGACACCTTTCACCGCCTCAGCCGCTTCAACTGACCGATCAAGCAGTTCTTTTGCGCCCGGTTTGTCTGGGTGAATGCGTGAGTGAGTGTGAGACCATAAACTCGGTTCGTTATCCAGTGAGTACGCAAATACCCCACCGTCGTCCGCGAGTCCGTAACGTTCAACTAAAAAGTTGACCATTTCATCGGTATACACCGCATTATCCGTAAGATCAGGAGTCAACGAGAAGGGAGCATTTTTTTTCGATATCGCAGGAATCCACCGAGATGAAGGGGCCACTTCGCCTTCTTGTACCGTGCCATCCTTATCAGCAGCAACGTAGCCAGCCAATGGTACAGTCAGCATCGTTTTTGCGCCGCTCGCATCATTATCGACAAAATCGGTCAGCGTAATCCCTGGAATCGTTTCATCAGCACCGTCCGGTACCATGTAAGTATCACTGGAATGCACCCAGTCTGATCCTGCATTGGAAAAGTTATTTTCCCAGTTATACGCGGTTGTCCGGTTACCACCAAGACGATAGAAACCAAAATTCTCATTCCCCGTCATGTTCATTCGATGATTGGTACCATAGATTAACTCACTGATTTTATGATTTTGTTGATCAGGTGAAATCGAATAGTCGATACTCACCGCAGCATTAGCGGCACTACTGGCCAGAGCTGCAAAAATCAGTACCGAGAGTATTTTAGGTCGAGCTAGTCCATGTCGATGAGTTGATACATTCATCATTAGGTATTCTCCTTGCTACGTTTGATATAGTGATATTGCCGTAACAAAACTCGATCAGAGCAAAGCTCTACAAACAAAAATTTCATCAAACATCAGGTATACCAATAGTGGCAAAAACGTACCAAACCAGCTTGCCAACATTCTTAATAGTCAGGCAGGCATTGATAAAGATTCAGGACTAATCACGAAAGAGTTTTATCCGTCAACATTCATACTCGCCTTAATCTGCTTCGTTTATAGTCTGGTAATTTCTATGCTAGCAGGAAGAGTTCGATACACTACTCTTCCCTTTTCATGATAAAAAGCGTCGTGTTGCCAGCCAAAAACCAGACTACCGAGACAAAATAGGACCACTAGTATGGTAGTACAACCAATTGCATAGTATTGAACAGGGGTATTGTTAATTCGATAATTATTCTCAATATGTATAGTTGCTCCCAATTCGTTATTGACCTAAGTAACAAATAACGAGATACATGGGCAAAAGCCCGGACAGCGATGAGACTATCCTGTCCGGTGAAAGATGAGCCAAATAAGTACTTACAAAGTTACTGGCAGGATGTATCGCAGGTAAAGACGGTGGCCGGTGTCGACGTGGATTTTATACCGTTATCGCCATTGATCAGAATATTGCCCCACTCACTATAGGAATGGTTATCCCAATTATTCACGATATCCAAATCCGCAACCTCTGAATTATTGCCTGACCATGACCAGCCGATATAACCGATATTCAAAGTGTTCGCCCGTTCCATAATCGCACCTTCAGCGACACCCTCTCCTTGATGGTTCGCACCAAATTCTCCGACCACCAGCGCCAATCCTTTGTTAAGAAACGTTGAAAGGTAATGATTCACTGTGGGGTAATCCTTATAAACCTGATACATGTGGACACTAAAGATGGTATTGCGCAGCGGATCCGCATCAAATACAGATTGAGCATGATTCAACATGATTTGTTGCCAGTCCTGCCCCCAATTGGGCGCATCAACCATCAGTGTATGAGTCAACCCGGCTTGTCTTAAGCGTTGAATGGCCTTGATATGACCCTCGATCCACGTATTGGCACTGACTCCGTTGCCCATCGGTTCATTACCGATGTTGATAATGACGTAATCTTCCTGACCAACGAGTTGCTCTTTGAGTTCGATCCAATAGTCAGCCGCAGACGCTAAACTCGCCGCTTGCGCTTGTTCACCAAACCCTGTCGTATCATGAACTTCAAGTACCGTGATTAAATGCCGAGCTTTCGCTTGGCGAATCACATTCGCCACATCTGTAGCACTATTTTTATTCCAGCGCTGGCCATTACTCAGAACAATCCGTACCGTATTGGCCCCCGTTGCAGCAATGCCGTCTAACGCGTGATCTAATTGATTGGGATACCAAGTATGAGCATGGCTGATCCCGCGAATTTCAAACGGATGCCCATTGCCTTCATATAACACTCCATTGGCAATATAAAACCCGGCATGACTAGAAAAAGGCGCCATACACCCTAATGTTGCTAACAGTAGTTTGGTTAATTTCATATCCATATCCTTATCATCGATGGTGGCACCCTTGTCTATACTCCAGAAGTACCCACTAACCCGTAAAAATATGGCTGGTGTTTCATATTAATTCAAGCAAGATTGGTGCTTAAGTTGCGCATTAAGTCGAGGACTCAGTCAGTGTTATTTCGATATCAAACTACCGCGCTAATTCAATCACCGCACGTTCATTGGATCGTATCACCAAACGCACAGGTAAACCGGTGGCAACCGCCAGTGATAAGAAAAGTGCCAGTCAGTATTACTGATGGTTATAAAGCTGACCTTTATCGACCCCATCACCCAAATGCTATAAATAGGACGAACGCTCTAAAGTATTACTATCCATAAACGAGTTATACATCTTACTTCCTATTTTTAGGTTTAAGGTGTATGTACTTGTTAATGATGTCAGTTTTCCTGTGCGATGAACAAAACGAGCAGGCCAATAGGCCTGCTCGTTTTGTCGCTGGATAACACATAAAGTACCGAGCCTTGGAATGGTTCAGGCTTAACGGCTTTGAGGTCGACTATTTCCCAGCGTCATAAAGCGTGCTAAGAGAATACTCAATGCATAAAGAATCGCATAAATCCAGATGATGCCGTGAACACCAAGTGAGTCAAAAAATAAACTCACCGTTGCTGTCCCGATAAAAGTGGATAAACCTGCCCCTAAATTGAGCACAGACAGTGCAGCGCCTTTATGTTCAGGTGCTAGAGTTGGCATCAATGCTGACAAGGGAACAAAACCCGCCAAAGCAATCCCGAACAATATCGATACACCTAACATGGCGAAATAGTTTGCGCCTAGCCATAAGGGAACATAATAGAATCCAAGTACACACAACGCTGACAACAAGCCCCCAACCCACATAATGGTTTGTCGCCACCCGATGCGGTCGGCAACCATGCCACAAACAAGGTTAGCAATAATATTCGTTGAGAACAAAGCTCCCCAAATACTGAGCCACTCACTTTGGCTAAAGCCGATCGTTGATTGCATAAAATTGGGCATAAATGCAATAAATCCGTACACCGCAATGGTGTTAATAATCCGGACTATTCCACCAAATCCAATCTTGTAATTTTCAAAAGAGATCGTGATCCCTTTTCGTAAAGTTTGCAGTGCCGAGTTCCTAGTTGGTTGCTCAATGACAGGCGAATGGCGGCGGACCCACACAAAGTTTAGAAGCACGATAGCGGCGCCAACCGAGACGAAGATCAACCCCGTCCATAACAGTTCGATATAGTTAAGTTTTAAGACATGTAAAGCCATGTCCGAATAGTAAGCGCCGAGAACGAAAAATCCACCGGTAAAACAAAACCAAAACCAACCGACAGCAGAACCCAAGCGCTCTTTTGGCGTTGCCTGTGCGATCACGACTAAAAATGAGTAAGCAAATAATGGATAGGCAAATCCACGCAGTGGATAAGTGAGCAGTAATAGGTGATAGTTTGTTCCAGCGGCAAGAGCAGGAACAAATAAAAAGGTGCCAAGCACAAACAAAACGGTTCCGGCTAACATGGTTCGGATAGGACCAAAAGCTTCCGTTAGAACGCCGGAAAACCAAGATCCAATCGCGACGGTTAATCCATAACCGGCAAAAATAGTCGCGGCTTGCGTATGGCTCAAACCATGGTTAACAAAGTAATCTTGCAACCACGCAGATTCTAGGCCGTCTCCCATCATAAAAATAACGACGCCTAAAAAACCAAAAAAGAGAGCCGGTGGAATACCTATTTTATCTAACCAGTGGAAACGGTTGATTGAACCTGAGAGCGATTGTTCAGTCGTTGATTTTTTTGTAGGGGCTGATTGAGTCAACATGTTCTATCTCCCAAACGACCTCTTATGGGCCATTATTATGATGTGTTGTAGGGAAGAGGAGCTGATTAGCGTTCACAACGACATTCACATCGCATGTCTTCGTTGACTGTGTCGTGTCCTGTGAACGCTGTTAAATCATAATTGGGCATGTTCTACTTCACGGGCTGCCCATAGGTTTTGAATTTTTCTTGCATCAGCGTCATTTCATCATGGTCAAGAAGAACGGGTTGACCAAAACTTGATGCAATACAGTGAATTTTGGCGCAATGCTCAATCTCTTCGGCAATATTAAATGCGGCATCCAATGTGCCAGCCCCGGCCAGTAAACCATGATTTGCCAGCAAGACGGCGCGGCGATCAATCATTGCTGCAAAGGCGGCTTCCGCCAGCTCCGGAGTGCCGAAAGTCGCGTAGTCAGCACATCGGACATCGTAACCGGCAAACGCAACCAGATAATTAGAGGCTGGCAGTGGCTGACGCAATGTGGCTAGTGCCGTACAGTACGTAGAATGGGCGTGGACAACGGCCCGAATGTCACTGCGGCGCTCATAAAAAATTTTATGCATACTCCATTCACTGGAGGGTTTGCGATCACCATCGACCACCTTTCCTTGAGCGTTGATTAAAACGATATCTTCCGGTGTGGCGCTAAAGTAATCGACTCCGCTGGCACTAATCGCCATTAATTCTGACTCCGGATCGTAGATAGAAATATTGCCACCAGTCCCGATGGTTAATCCATGAGTGGCGAGTTTTTTACAAGTTTCAACTATTTCAATTCGTTGTTGTTCTAATAACATGATGGTCATCCTTCTGTTTAAATGGATATCGACTTATTTAAATTGATATAAAAGTGGCTCTTGATTGATAAATCGCTGAATCTCAGCAGCAATCATTTGGGTGTGATTAGTCAGTACTTCACGTGTTGCCCCAGCAATATGTGGAGTAATCACGACATTATCGAGTTCGTTAATGTAAGGGTGGTCGGCATAAATCGGCTCGTTGGCAAAGACATCAAAGCCTGCCCCAGCAATGCGTTTTTCAAGCAATGCTTCAATCACCGCCTGTTCATCTAATACGGCAGCCCGAGAGGTGTTAATCAGATAGGCGGTCGGTTTCATGAGTGCCAATTTGTCAGCATTAATGAGATTCTCGGTCGCTGGCGAAACCTTGAGGTGTATGGTGATAAAATCTGCACTGCGCATCAGTTCATCAAGTGTGACTTTGATGACTCCCGGTTCATTAACCTCAATCTCGCCGACATACGGGTCGTAGATAGCAAGCTCCATTCCAAACGCTCGCGCTATTTTCCCAACTCGCCGACCGATGCTGCCGTAACCGATAATGCCCAAACGTTTGTTATGTAATTCCACCCCTTTAAACACCTCATAAGGGCTGTCAGCTGTCACATCCCAAATACAATCTTTCTGTTTACCCGAGCCGCTTTGCTGCTTATTTTGAGTAAATTCTTTATGCTTTAATGCGCTGTAGGCTTGAGGAATATGGCGAGCCGTATTGAGCAGGTGGGCAATGGTTAATTCAGCAGTAGCATCAGAGTTGCGACCCGGAGTGTAGATCACGGGAATCTGCCTAGCATGAGCTGCTGCCACATCGATATTGACCGGATTCGCCCGTGTACATGCGATGAGTTTTAAATTCGGACAGTTATCAATCACTGTCGCCGTAATATCGTCGTATGAGGTAATGATAATGTCGCAATCATGGCCAAGAGCAATGAGTTCAGACTCAAGTAACTTGGGTAACCCTTTGGCCCACCCTTCAATTTTTAGGTCACCAATGGCCTCTAGTTCATGCAAATGACCATCATGTTCAGCTGTGAATAATATCTTCATCATTTATCTCTCCAAATGTTTGGATTCAAGGATCTGTGCTCTTAAGTCCCAAAGAGGAATAGTCACTTCTCTTAATGTCTTATAGATTTCAAATAGATTGGTGTAGAGCTCAAAATTTTGCGGTTGCGGCGAATAACATTGCTCGATAGCAAAAATGTCATCCATCTGATGTGCTGGTGTCATGCCAAGTGCGATCCCGACTAAAATAGCGGCCCCTTTAGAAGACAGTTCCTTCGCCTTAGGGATCACGACCGTACGTCCTGTGACATCGGCAATAATTTGGCTCCACGCTGGAGAATTGGTGCCACCACCAGCCAAGAAGAGTCGCCCTTCCGTTGGCGTATCGCATAGTGCATCTTTAATGGTATAAGCAATGCCTTCATAAACGGCTTTAATCAAATGTTCTCGAGTCGTATTCCGGTTGATACCAAAAAAGTTAGCCCGAGCATTCTCATTGAAAAAAGGCGCCCGTTCGCCGACGAGATAAGGGTGATAGATAATGCCACCGGCGCCAGCGGGCACTTGATTTATTGACTGATCTATTTCAACAAAGTCGTGTGTTTGTGAGATGGAATCTAGGCACCAATCAATATTAGGAGTGCCACTGAGCGTGGCTTTAAGCACCATAAAGTGATTAGCGATTGCGTGAGGAATCGTGCGATTGCTATCATTCGGATTCATTTCCAACTGGCTTGTGACAATGCCAGTACAGCACGTCGTTCCCAAGATGGTGAAAACATCATTGTCTTTGACCGCCCCCACACCAAGGGCCGCAGCCGACACATCGAGTGCTCCAGCGCACACTTGGGTGGTCAACGCTAAGCCAGTGAATGCTGCTACTTCTGCCGTTACTGTTCCCACTATATCTGTGGGCTGGTGGATCGGGCTAAGTAGCGATACAGCATCGGTCAGGCTTAATTCGGGATCATTAAAAATAGAGGATGCTGGCGTTTGCGTTCTCAAATTAAGTAAAGAGGTTCCAGTATCACTAAGCTCTAAACCAATGACTTCGGTCAGTTTGTAACGTATCCAATCTTTGGCAAAGAGTAAGCGGTGTGCCTTTTGCAGAGTTTGTGGTTCATGTTGAGCAAGCCAACTTAAAATCATAGCGGTATTGCAAGGTAACGGTTTGTTGTAGGTTTCTTGCGTAATGTGCTCAAGTTTATCGTGCGATAGTTCCAGTTGGTGAACGACAGACGCTGCCCTTGAATCACACCATAGGATCGCATTACGCACCGGTTTACCTTGTTGATCGATGAGCCAACCCCCTTCACCTTGGCCTGTGACCCCGATCCCTTTTATATCAGTGGCGGCTATTCCACCCTTTTCAACCACCTCTTTGAGCGTTAGGCAGACTTTATGCCAAACAAGATCCATATCTTGTTCAGCGAAAGATTCAGAATCATCGCGATGTATCGTTTCATTGGTTTGAGACGCAACGTAGGTTTCTCTGTATTGGTCATCAAACAAGACTGATTTGATGTTCGTGGTACCGATGTCGATCCCAATCAGATAATGGCTCATCAGATTATCCTTAAAATTGTTCTATCGCATAAATACTTGATGTTGTCTGACAACAATAAGGGATGACACGCTTTTAAATTGTGATTTTGATCTTATTATGTTTAATATTTGTTAAATCTGTGACTAATTGACGCTTATTTACATTCCGTCCCATCAAGTTGTCTGACAATTGTATTTCATCTTTATTTCAATCAGGAGAGATAGGTGGCAATCTTTAGACAGTAATCTCGCGTTAAACACCTAGAATGCCCCCTATTCTCCAAGAGAATGGCTAAAGGAAAATCTGATGTTTTTTTTCTATTGGAGAAGGGGGATAGGCATGATCGATTCTCATCCTAAAACGATGATGATGAAAATCTCTGATTGGCTTTTATATTGTGTTATGGGGAGCTTGCTGAGGCGGTCCTTGAACTGACTTGGGGCTACATTCACTCAATGATTCGATTGCGAATAATACTGAAATCGAACATTTCATTATTATAGTAATCATTGGTATACCCGATGATTTCGCCCTTCGTATTGAAATACACCTCTTCAAACATAAGAAACAACCCCACCTCTGTGGCGAGCTCAGGAATATCCCGGCGCGTTAAAATTGCGGGGGTAATGTTACTTTGTGCATGCGAAACAACGTGTCCTCGGCTAGCAAGAAATTGAAACAACGATCCCTGTAACTGAGCATCCTTAAGCCCTTCACCTAATATTCTGACCGGAAACGTGTTGATGTTGTATACAGCAACCGCTTCATCGGCATAACGAACCCGATGGATCAGATAGCAAGCTTCATCTTCACTAATATTCAGTTTATGGGCAACAGCCGAGGAAGGCAGAATTGTGGAGATGTTAATGCGTTTCGTCGTCGGATGAGCATGATGTTTCGTGATCGCTTCAGTGACACTAAATAACGTATCAATGCCATTATTGACGCTGTCTGGGCGAGTACGTAGAAAAGTCCCTTTGCCCTGAATTTTATAGATAATGCCTTCCTGAGAAAGGTTAGCCAAAGCCTCTCGAACGGATGAGCGACTCACACCGAACCGCTGTGTTAGCTCTGTTTCTCCGGGTAAACGGTCATCGACGGACAAATTCGCCTGTTTGATCAATTCAATAATGCCATGCTGAATGATACTGACCCGAGATTGCTGTTCCTTTTGTTTCATAAGCTGCTCTAAATAATGAATTCTTTGACGTAAATTTCACTATACTACATAGCGGTGCAATTCCCCATTAATAGCACTTGTTGCATTGAAGGGAGATCGCCATTTACACAAGGCGACGAATAAGCGTTGTTAAGCAGAGGTAAGCTAACAACAAGCGGTACTGACTCTTGTTGCTAAAATCCATAACACACTTTTGCTCGTGCGACCTGAAGTTGTATGAAGCGTTGTTCATCGCTTTATGAATGAACCATCTGTATCACCAGATGAACCTACGAGCCTGAATAAAGCAGCGGCTCGGACAATGTAACGAAGGGTGATATCAATCACTCGGGATCTAAATCGTGAGAAGGCGATCCTCCTGATAACCACACAAATCGGGTGAGTGCTAGGTAGTCAGTATGATGAACGTATGTGAATCCATTTAAGGTGCGTTATGTGATGAAGCAGCGGAAGTGGTTATTACGCTGCAGCCAAAAAGGCAATGGGAGTCGGAAAGAGATTGGGCAATGCTCTTTCGTGATCGACACGCTCCCCGCACTAGAGTGGGCATCTAACCTGACATTTTACGTGACATACGGAACAGGGTAAGCCTGTATCACTCCCTAAGGGAAAGCCTTCGTGGCCGATAGTGATGCAGGTAGAGGAGGTCGGAAAAAGCGAAAGTTGCATTGTAATGATGCAGATACAGGCTCATGCCTGATCACGAAAGTGAGCCCACTTCCGACTGGTCTCCCATTGCGAGAGAATTTGAAGAACTTTATTTAAGGAGAAAAGCAAATGATGATCTCGAAAGAGATTAGTGCATCTTCTGACGGTGATCAGTGGCAGTCTATTGACTGGAAATCCGCTGAAGCGCACGTATTAAAGCTTCAAATGCGTATCGCAAAAGCAACGAGAGAAAAGAAATACGGTAAGGTGAAATCCTTGCAGTGGCTCTTGACTCATTCTCGCTCTGCTAAACTTTTGGCAGTTAAGCGAGTCTCTCAAAACAAAGGCAGTAAAACGCCTGGAATAGATGGCGTCATCTGGAACACAGATGCACGCCGTATGAAAGCGGTCAATCAACTGAGTCGCAGGACTTACAAAGCAAAACCACTCAAACGAATCTACATCCCTAAAAAGAATGGCAAACTCAGACCTCTAGGTATTCCGTGCATGATAGATAGAGCGCAACAAGCGCTCCACCTGCTTGCACTAGAGCCTGTTTCTAAAACACTAGCCGACCTCAATAGTTATGGATTCAGACCAAACCGCAGCACCGCTGATGCTATCAGTCAGTGCTTTATATGTTTGGCACAGAAGAAATCAGCAAAATGGGTTCTTGAGGGCGATATTAAAGCTTGCTTCGATAAAATCGGGCATCAATGGCTTATGGACAATATCACCGTAGATAAACGTATGTTAGAACAATGGCTGAAGTCTGGTTTTGTGGATAAAGGCCTGTTCTACGACACCGATGAGGGTACGCCACAAGGAGGGATAATATCTCCAACCTTGATGCTAATGACCCTTGCAGGGCTAGAGCAACGCTTAAAATCCACAGCACTCAGAAAAGGAGCTAGAGCCAATTTCATTGGTTACGCTGATGATTTCGTGGTCACTTGCTCTTCAAAGGAAGTGCTAGTGAGCGATATCAAACCGTTGATTGCTGACTTTTTGGCTGAAAGAGGGTTAACCCTATCCGAAGAGAAAACGAAGATTACTCATATTGATGATGGTTTTGACTTTCTGGGTTTCAACCATAGGAAGTACAAAGGGAAGCTACTCATCAAACCGAGTAAGTCCAACACGCTGTTATTCTTGAGAAATCTACGTGAACTCATCAAAAGGCACGCAACTATCCCCGTTAATGATCTTATCAAACTGATAAATCCAAAACTCAGAGGATGGGCGAATTACTACCGCCACTGCGTTGCTAAACAAGTATTCGGATATGTAGGCCACAAACTATTCCAAGCACTATGGCACTGGGCAGTTAGACGTCATCCAACCAAGTCTAAAGACTGGATTGTTCATAAGTATTTTCTCAATCGAAAAGGTCAATGGCAATTTCATGGTTGGCAGAAAATTATGAACATGGATTGTCGGTTCAATCTGTTCCAAATTGCGAAAGTGCCAATAGAACGACACGTAAAAATCCGAAGTGCCGCAATCCCTTATGACCCCGACTATCAAGAATACTTGGCTAAGCGGAAGTCAAAAAGACAAGCACGTAACTCTTGGATTGAACCTGTTCCAACTGCTTTATGAGTTGCTGGGTATCAAACGATGCCTTAGCGGAGGCTTGAGCCCAGTGCAGTGAAAGTTGCACGCTGGGTTCTTAGGGAGACGGCACTTGGTAACAAGTGTCGTCCACCCGACCGAAATGAACTAAACAGACAAAATTGATCAAGCACTTTTGTCTGTTCTTGACCTACTTTTTCTCGTACTTGGTAAATCAGGAATGAAGACTGTAGGAAGCGAAAAATGAATAAGATTAGATGGACATCAAAATGCAGACATTGTCTATCTAATAACTGTTAGGTTTCTTTGAGCCACCCCGTTGAGGGTAGCTCATTAAAAATTAGACTGTTGCCGCGAGGTGATGTTCGATCCTATCCAAGACTTTAGCATCCTCTAATAGGTCAAATTTTCGAGCGAAAAGGTTAGGGCTCGAAATTAAGTTAGAAATATCGGCCATTGTAAACGTCCTCGGTCTAAGCTTTATATCTCCATCTGGTACCCAATCGATAAGTCGCAAGTCATCTTGAATTATTTCACCATGACAATCGTTATTCATCATAACTGTTTGGAAAAATCCTTCATCAGCAATAAATGTATTTTTATAAAATTCTTTATAGGGTTGAGATGCATCCGTGTTACAAACAAAATCACAGAATTTTCGTGACACAATCATCCATTGGGTGCCAATAAATGGTGTTATCCCTGACATGAATTTTCTAGCTATTTTAGGTCGGTAAATATGCTCTTTATATTCAAAGCACATATTTTGTATGCGATTCATCGTTTCAGGCCTAGCTTCATTTTGGTCTAGTGCTCGAATAAATTCCTTGTCTTTATTATTTGACAAAAACTCATGAATATATGACTGAGTTTTCAATGGAAAATCTTGTCCACTTAGATTTATAAAATGCGTCCAGCTTTTGTTCATATTCAATAGCTTAGCCATACCACGAAGTTCAATATTAACTAAACTATACCCACCCCATAGTGCATTTTCTGATTCAAGAATTTCAGCATTTTGGTAATCATTTAGAAACAAAGTTATTTCATCTGAAATTTCTTTTCCAGAAGTTTTATCAACATGGATAACGTAATGATTATTTGGGTGGTATATTGCATGAAATAGCCGTTTAAATTGATCTGAATAGCGGTGAACGAGAATAAGATAAGCAATCATTAGATCATTCCTTGAGAAATCTGGAATATTTATTTTCACGCTCCAGTTGTCTCAGTTAGGGAATGTATGTTCTGAGTGGTAAGGCGTGTTCTTATCCATACACTATATGGGGGTTCTGTCTTGATTAATCAATAGCAATGAAATATAAACCTAACAAACGTTCAAGGAATCAACATACTTTACCTAATCTGACAGAAATAAGTTACAGCTTCACCATGAGCAACTCGATGTATATGGTTCGGGAACGTTTCTGCCACTGCTTAAAAATGAAAGGCCAGCATCACTACAAAGATCTCAATGTCTCCGCAAGATTTTTAGGTCAGTAAAAACCATAAAAAATGCCAATCAGAAAACTGACTGGCATTTTTTTATTTGCTTAAGGCTTTATGCGAGCCCTACTCCCACTCTAATATCAACGCGCAGAAAATACATCTAAATAACAGCTAGTTAGGAAGGCGAGCTTTCTCGATACCATCATTAATACCATGCACAGAATTTTTTGATTTTCACCGCTTTGACGTATTTAAACATATTACAAATTTAACTCATAGTAGCTTGTTTCTTAGACCCTTTATTACTACCAAAGACTAAAACAAGACTTAGCAGTGTAATTAATGAAGCAGATAAATAAAGCGTACTAATATGCCAATGGCCTAAAATTCCTGCACCTAATACCGCCCCTGTACCCACAGCGCCATTGAAAATAGCAGCATAAATGGCTGAAGCTGGTAAAGCATCGTCTTTTGCTAATCGGATGATCCATGTTTGAAGCCCAACGAATAGTATCGCAGCACCAAGCCCCCATCCCGATACAAGCATCAATGTAATGAATTTACCGTTAACAGCCGGAAGGATAATTAACGTCAAACACAACGAAATAAGTATCAGCCCTGTACTAAGAACTTCTTCAAGTGGTTGATACATTCCGCACATGAAGTTCCCGACTACACCAGCAACACCAAATGTCAGTAGACATATAGCGCTCCAACTGTTTGGCAAGGCAAGCACTGAAGAAAGTAGCACCTCTACATAAGTAAAAGCAGCAAAGTGTGAAACAATACTACAAGCTGCAATGAGGTATACGATTCTCAATTTCGAAATTCGAAACACAGATAAGAATTGCCCGCTTCCCAAACGCGGTGTACCTGCCACATACGGAAGGCTTAGAGCCAGAGTTAATGCCGTAACAACAGATAATATTGCTAAAAGTGAAAATGATAATCGCCAGCCAGCATCAGCGCTTATCCAATTAATAAGTGGGACACCTAAAACACTCGCGGTTGAAACACCTCCAAAAATAATAGCAGTGGCTTTCCCCACACTCTTTTCTGAGACTAACTGTGCGCCCAAAGTGCCAATTTGTGTAATTTGACGGACTCACGCGTTCACTCCTTTCATACCTTCAGTGGTATAACGATCCCCTGCAGGCTGAAATCCTCGCACTGCTGATTCAATTAGGGCCAAATCCGCAGCCGTCAATGCGATATCAGGAGCCCCCAAGTTATCGACCAAATGCGTCATTTTCTTTGTGCCAGGAATGGGCACGATGTCAGGCCCCTGCGCTAATAACCACGCTAATGCAATTTGAGCCGAAGAACATGACTTACTGCTGGCCATGCTAGCCACAACCTCCGTTAGTGGCCGATTCGCTTCTAGGTTATCTGGGGTAAATCGCGGTAATGATTGTCTTGCATCTTCGGGAGCAAAGTCACTGTCAGGGGTAATATTCCCTGTCAAAAAGCCCCGCCCTAATGGGGAATATGGCACAAAACCAATACCTAATTCTCTACATGTTGGCAAAACATCTTGCTCCACATCACGGGTCCACAGCGAATACTCGGTTTGCACAGCACTAATTGGGTGGACAGCATGCGCTTTTCTCAATGTACTTGCGCTGACTTCAGATAAACCAATATTGGCAATTTTTCCCTCTTTGACCAATTGAGACAACGTAAAAACGGTGGTTTCTATAGGCACATTAGGATCTAATCGGTGGATATAGTATAAGTCGATGCATTCAACAGCTAGGCGGCGTAGCGAACTCTCGCAAGCACGACGAATATAATCAGGACTATTATCAATGACTCGTTGGTACTCCCCTGGGCGACGTACAATGCCACACTTAGTTGCCACTTTAATGTCAGCACGACTCTCTTTCAAAAACTCCCCAATTAACTGCTCGTTATGATAATGGCCATAAGTATCCGCGGTATCTAAAAAAGTGCAGCCAAGCTCAATCGCTTTATGGAGCACCGCCTTGGACTCAGCATCATTTCTCGGCCCATAGAATTCACTCATGCCCATACAGCCTAATCCTATCTCAGAGACTTCAAGACTTTTACCTAATACACGTTTTTTCATGATTGCTACCCCTTGGTTTACGTTGAGATATTCAATATACTTTCCAAAACTGGAGATTCATATGCACACAAAACGCAATCAGTTTTCCGAAAATGGAAACCAGAACAATACCCCAGCTTTGAATTGGGATGATGCACGAATATTTCTCGCCATCGCGCGCGAAGGCACATTAAGTCGCGCAGCAAAACGATTACATTTGGGGATTGCTACCACTTCTCGGCGTTTAGAACGTCTGGAATCAGCGTTACAAGTTCGCCTATTTACGCGTGATCAACAGGGCTATGCATTAACCGATGAAGGCAGGGACTTGGTGTCACCCGCTGAAACCCTAGAGCAAGCTGGCTTTGCCTTTGGAGATGCAACTTATCGTAATAGTGATGAAGTGATGGGTCATGTGCGCTTGGCAACGGCGCAAGGATTAGCTGATCACCTCATTATTCCAGCCATGCCAAAACTTATTGCAGCTCATCCAAATTTAACCGTGGAGATAGTCACAGGCGTATCCACGGTTAACCTGCACCGGCGCGATGCGGATATTGCCTTACGTATGATAAGACCGGAGCGTGGTAATGTGAGCATCCGCCGACTAGGGACACTAGGTTTTGGACTTTACGCCTCACAAAACTATGTAAACAATAGAAAGCGCTCAGATACCACGAGTCTCTCTTTCGAGCATGATGATTTCATCGGGTGGTCTGAAATGCAGCAACATCTGCCAGCAGCGCAATGGCTGGCAAAAACCTTAAAAGGAAAGCCTTATCGTTTAACCACAACCAGCCTTTCAGCACAAATGAGCGCTGTAGAGACAGGAATTGGTATGGCTATACTCCCTCATTTTACTTCTAAGAATAAAAATTTGGTTTGTGTGCAAGAGGATGTGGGGTGTGATCAGCCTATTTGGTTGGCCATTCACTCAGATTTAGCACACTCACGCAGAGTAAGAGCTGTTGTTGATTTTCTAGAGAAGCTGATTACTGAAAACCAACAATCACTATGCCCATAAAAAGGCCCATGACGGGCGATTCATTCGTTCTCTAAACAGATTAGTTATGTACAACCTGCCCTACTCCTCACACGAATATCAATGAAAAGGAAACACTGGCAGAACACCCATAGTATCCGTACATTAAACTCGTCGATTTAACCGGGCAAATACTTCATGATGATCAGCGCGGCCATATTGACGCATCACTGACGCCAATTCTGCAAAGGCTCAATATCTCATCCAATAATTGGCTCATCATTGCGAGCAAGTTTGAACAGCACACGCATATCGCGGTGGGCAAAGAAAATAACCTAACACGTTACTATCAACACTGTCCGAAAATCACCCAAGCCAAAAAGCGACTGGCTTAACCATTTCAAGCACTCCGTTAATCCGCAATAACCAGCATTGCCACGTCTTCATTCTGCCTAAAAGACGCAAATATCAAGTAAAACAGTGCATTTCGCTAAGAAACTCTATAACCACTATCGAAGTCAAACTGGACTTCTAAGAATATCTATACATCAATCTTAAAATGCCTATGAAATTCTTTTTTACCTTTATTAGTAATAACAACTTCGCGATATCCGGGGACTCTTTCTATCCAATTATTATCTTCAAAAAAACTAAGTAGCAATGCTCCTAAGTGACCACCAACGTGGAACTTTCTTTCGCTCCAATCTAAGCATGGACAACATTTTTTCCTTCTAGTTTTCTCATCGATACTGATGCCTAACTGTAAAAAAATTTCTTGTCCTTGTTTAGTAAGCCCTTTGCCATCACTGTTAATCCAGTTGTTTTTAATTAGTGAATCATACAGTTGAACAGCTATTTCGCCTGCTAAATGGTCATAACAGGTTCTTGCTTGGAGAAGTTCTTGAGGCACTTTGGAACGAGAGGAACGACTTACTTGGAAAGTAATTCCCATCATTTTTTCAAGCAATACCGCCACGTTACCACTATAGAGGCGAAAATATCTATGTCGTCCCTGAGATAAACATATAACAAGATTGGCTTTCAGCAGGCGGGATAGATGAGAACTAGTGGTTGATGGTGCAACCTCTGCTACAACGCTTAATTCGGTCGCAGTCCAAGCTTTTCTATCCATCAACGCACATAGGATTTTCATCCTAGAGGCATCTGACATGGCAGCCGCCAACGCTGCCATGTCATTTTCCTGACTAAAGTCTATTGATGTTATTGAAGAGATATTTTCTTTGCTCAAGTTTATACAGCCCAGTCAATTGTCGCATTTTCGGCCAATGTATAGTTATCAGTTACAAGTATCAATCGATTATCATGATCACTGTACTGAACAATAATGTTAACGCCTTTATCTCCTAACGCTTTAGCTATTGCACCAAGCTCACCGGGTTGTTCTTGTTTGAGTTTTCGTATGAGTGGAGAAGTGACCTCCTTTACTTCAACCCCATTCTCAGTAAGGACATCCCTCGCTCTTTCTCCATCTTCGACTAGGAAATGAGCATGGCTTTGACTTTCATTAGTAAAGACACCACCGCCTTCTAATCCAATTCCATTCTGTCCTAGGATTTCGCCAAATCGGGCTAATTCTCCAGGACTATTTTTAAAAATTATGTGTATATCATACATGTTACTATCTCTATGTTATTGTGAACAATATTCTCGAGTTGAGGTCAGAACGTTGATTTTATAAAAAGAAAAAATAGTAGATTTCCCTTCATCTTGAGCAAGCTTATGCTGCACATTTTTCTTCCAGTGCTTAATAGCTTCTTCGTCTTTCCACCAAGATATAGATATAAATTTGTCTGGGTTAGCTGTGCTTTGAAAACGCTCAATTGATATAAAACCATCGATATCACTGAGAAGTGGCTTTAACTGTTCCGCCAACTGGAAGTATCTGTCTCTCTTTTCCGCAACAGCTATTGCCTCAAATAATACAGCAATCATTTCTTTACCTATCTATGCCACTTAATTGTTGTAGGTACTATAGCTAGTTGGAAAATCGATACTTCGTTGAGAACCGAAATATGGTTGTCGTATGCTTGATGTTGAAGTGAGATGGATTTACCCAAAACATAGAATGACTGCATCACAATGAACATCACGGCAAATCCCTCAATGTCTCTGAAAAATTTTTAGTAAACTAAAATCCACAAAAAATGCCAGTCAGAGAACTGACTAGCATTACATTTATTAGCTTAAGGCTTTAATCGCTATTGATAGCCAACCCTACTC
>JBQGON010000052.1:0-20620 GCA_052087065.1 Vibrio sp.
TAATGGCGCCATCTGAACTGTCTTTCCAAATTACCAATTTTTGTCCAATACTCAATGTATCGAGTGGACTCATGCCGTTCCATTTCGCCAATGAGCGGTATGAGACATTGTTTTTACGCGCAATCGTCCACAAGCTTTCTCCTGAATCGACAGTATGCAGTATTTTATACTGACCTCGAGCCATAGACTGTAAACGGCGTAAGCGGTTTTTAGCGGTAAGTGCATAAGCTTTCGCATCTTTCACCGAATTGGGGATCATCAAATATTGACCGACACGAATAGTTGCATCAGAAAGATTATTCGCTTTTTCAATAACTTTCGTCGTTGTACGGTGTTTTTTCGCAATCACACTTAAGCTGTCACCCGCTTTGACTTTGTAACGGACCAGCTTCATGCCTTGCCCTTCATGAGCCGCTAAGCTTTTTTTAAATTCGGCGATGTGGCCAATGGGAATTAACAGCTGATGCGGGCCATTGGGAGCGGTTGCCCAGCGGTTATAGGCTGGATTGTAGCTTTGCAGTTCTTTGACTGACATACCCGCATATTTAGCGGCAATAGCCAAATCCAACTGTTCGTCAGGATCGACTAATTTTAATACTGGCTTATTAGGAATAACCGGTAAATCGATGCCATACTTGTCTTGATGAGCGACGATGTCAGCTAAAGCTAAGAGTTTTGGCACATAGCCACTGGTCTCTTCAGGAAGCGCGAGTGAAAAAAAGTCGGTAGGTTTGTTAAGACGGCGATTTTGTCGAATGGCTCGCGAAACACGACCGCCACCACTATTGTAGGCGGCAATAGCTTGAAACCAGTTGCCATCAAAGCGTTTACCAAGCACCGTTAAGTAAGACAGTGCTGCGTCAGTTGCAGCATCGACATCTCGGCGACCGTCATACCAAAAATTTTGTTTGAGACCATACATTTTGCCTGTCGCTGGCACGAACTGCCATAAGCCAGCAGCACTGCCGTGTGAGTAAGCAAAGGCGTCAAATGCGCTTTCGACAACTGGCAACAATGCCAGCTCCAGAGGTAAACCGCGATCTTCAATTTTTTGCGTAATTAAATACAAAAAAGGTTTCGCACGCTGGGCAACTATTTGTAAATGTTTTGGGTGTGTTAAATACCATGTGCGGTAATATTGGACAGACTTAGTATTCGGAACTTGCAGTTTGAACTGCATCCCGATACGTTTCCACAAGTTTGCTTGCTCTTGTGGCGTCTGTTTACGCGGCTTCTTTACCGATTTAGCCAGCGGTTGAGGCGTGCTCTGTATCGCAGCAGGAGTCCCTGTCTGAGACGTCGTCGGATCCCCATTCGTCTCCGAAGAGGATTGATGCTCAGGTTGGATGGTTTGGCAGCCCGAGAGCAGCAAAGCAACGACCCAAGGAAAATGTACTCGCATGTAAGACAGCCTTATTTCTGAATGGCAGCTGATAATACTTGCCAGCTCAGTGTGCTGACAAGTAAGAAAACGTTAAAATTCGTTTTTCCACTCACGTAGTGCAGTGAAAATAGACAATGGTTTGGTATCAAGAGTTCGATTACTTACTGATTTAATAACTGTTT
The DNA here is from genome assembly GCA_052087065.1 of Vibrio sp. GTDB lineage: Bacteria > Pseudomonadota > Gammaproteobacteria > Enterobacterales > Vibrionaceae > Vibrio. Next base: position 1,567 of record JBQGON010000052.1, read on the forward strand.
TTTCATTGGTTCTTAAAAAAGGATTAATCGCTTTTTGTACTTTTAATGTTGTGGGTAATGTCGACTTATCTTGTGCTCGTAAGCGATTAACATCGTCTCGATAATGTTTTAACGCTTGATTGTCAGGTTCTATGGCCATGGCAAACGCAACGTTACTCGTCGTGTACTCATGAGCGCAATATACTTCGGTTTCTTCCGGTAATGTCATCAATTTGTTCAGAGAGTGATACATTTGCGCCATAGTTCCTTCAAACACACGACCACATCCGGCGGAAAACAGCACATCGCCACAGAACAGCTTATTGTCACCAAGGTACGCGACATGCCCCAAAGTATGGCCGGGTAATTCCATCACGCTAAAGCGATGATTGAATAACTCAATTTGGTCGCCTTCTTCGACGGCATGAGTTTGCGTCGGGATGGGTTCATTTTTCGGAGTAACCACATTAACCTGCGGATAATGATGAACAATATCTGGGACCCCACCAATGTGGTCAGAATGATGATGAGTAATTAAAATGACATCTGGAACTAATTGGTGTTCTTGTAGATACTGAAGCACCGGAGTCGCGTCGCCCGGATCGACGATGGCACAACGATTTTCATCATTGTGAATTAGCCAGATGTAATTATCATCGAATGCAGGTATGCTTTTGATATGTAACATGAGTTATCTCCAGTCGCTCAGGTGAAGTGAGTTAGCAATGAAACCAGCACGCAGTAAAATAAAAATGGAACAACCTCATAGTTGGTCACAGCTAAAAAATGGCCAATGGGTGAGTGAGTCGATTCAAATGCGCCTTGATGAATGGAGCCCTAAACTGTTTGGGTATCATATGCTCAAGCTTGGTGGTTTAAGTTGTGAGCTTGCCAGTAGTCAGTGTAATATTCAACACCAAGTTCATCTAGATCTGAAGAATCCAGCGCATAACGTCATTGCAGATTACTACGATTTACCTTTTCTAGAAAAAAGTATCGATGTAGTGATTTTATCCCATCAATTAGACTTTTGTCATGATCCCCATCGGCTACTGCGTGAAGTTGATCGTGTGTTGATTGATGACGGATCGTTAATTATCACTGGCTTCAATCCCGTGAGTTGGATGGGGGCTGAACGATTATTACCGTGGAAGAAAAAGAACTTGCCATGGAGTGGACGTATGTTTACGCCCACTCGCGTGAAAGACTGGCTGGGGTTATTGAACTATCAAGTCGTGTCTTGTGATCAATACGCAACCTTTCCTATCCATCGCTACCGTACGATGTGGACTTGGTTGGAAAACACATTAGGTGGGTGGGGCGCACGTTTTGGCTATTTATACTTTATTGTCGCCCGTAAGCGCACTTATCCATTGCAACCGATTAAGCCACATTGGCGTTTCAAACGGCGTTTCTATCCAGTAGGGATCAACTTTAAGTTACAAGACTCAGTGGACTATCATGTGCATGATAAATCCTCATCATGTGCATGATAAATCCTCATCATGAGGCTTGGTAACCAGTATCGTCGTTGCTGGGAGCCTCTGCCGCCGCTCGGGCGAGTTCATCACACATTTCATTCTCGCGGTGGCCGGCATGGCCTTTGACCCAGTTCCAAGTCAGGTCGTGGCGCTGAGCTTCGCGGTCTAATGCTTGCCATAAATCGGCATTTTTAACTGGCTGTTTGGCGGAGGTTTGCCATTGACGCTTTTTCCAATTATGGATCCACTGCGTAATGCCTTGGCGTACATATTGGCTATCGGTTGTGAGGGTGACACGGCAAGATTGCTTGAGAGATTGTAAGGCCACAATCGCGGCTAACATTTCCATTCGGTTATTCGTGGTAAGGTAGTAGCCATTATTTAATGTTTTTTCGGTGCTTTTATAGCGCAGGACAATCCCATAACCACCTGGACCCGGGTTTCCAAGACACGAACCATCAGTGAAAATTTCGACGTGTTTCTTCATGATTTGATATTATTAATAAACGCATATAATTCACATAGTCTGACACAGATAGATAATAATGAATACTAGCAGCAACTCTGAGTACAATCGCATCATTGTTCTTGATACGGAAACCACCGGTATGAACCGCGAAGGTGGACCGCATTACGAAGGACATCGCATTATTGAAATTGGTGCGGTTGAAATCGTCAATCGTAAATTAACTGGGCGCCATTTTCATGTGTACCTTAAACCGGATCGTGAGATACAAGAAGAAGCGATAGCTATACATGGTATTACCGATGAATTTCTGATTGATAAGCCCGATTATCGTGATGTTCATGAAGAATTTATTGAATTCATTCAAGGCGCTGAGCTGGTAGCACATAATGCGCCGTTTGATGTCGGCTTTATGGACTATGAGTTTGCAAAACTGAATGCCAATAGCACTAGAACCGCAGAATTGTGCAAAATCACCGATACGTTGGCAATGGCGAAGAAAATCTTCCCCGGTAAGCGCAATAATTTGGATGTATTGTGTGAGCGTTACGGCATAGATAACTCTCATCGTACGCTGCATGGCGCTTTGCTCGATGCTGAGATTCTTGCTGACGTTTATTTATTCATGACTGGGGGACAGACCTCATTGCAATTTTCATCTGGCAGCAATGGCGATGGTGAAATGGGGGGTAATGTCATAAAAAGAGTGGCTGCTGGGCGAAAACCATTAAAGGTATTACCTGCCACTGCCGATGAACTACAAGCACACCAAGAAAGGTTGGAGTTAGTCAACGATTGCCTTTGGACTAAGTAGGAGCTTGCATGCACAAGGTGATAATTGGGATCGTTCTATGGTTGGTAAGTTGCAGTATATGGGCTGCGAGTGAATCGACCGTATCCCTACTGGATAATCGGTTTCGTGTGGATCCCAGTATTCAGCAGATCACATTTGTGATATATCGTAAAAATCCCTCCCGTCCTGTCGTTTTAGTGCGCCCTGACGGTAAAAAATACTACGCTTGGAAATCACCGGATAACGTCAAATGGTACCAAGAGTCATCCATGGACATTATCTCGATTCAAAAGCCGATGCCAGGCCCATGGCAAGCGGTTGGCAAAGTCACGCCTGAAAACCACATTAAGCTTATTTCTAATTTACAATTGACCTCTGATCATTTTCCGCAGCGGCTCTATAAAGGTGAGACGCTCAAATACACCGCGCAATTAACCTCCAATGGTAAACCACTTTCGCTACGCGACTTTTTAGATCGAGTCAAACTCAAGGTGACCTTTACTAAATACGTGGAAAATGAAGAATCATTGGCTAAGGAAGCTCGTCCGATTCCTGACGTGCTCGGGGAGTTCTCCGATGATGGACGTGGCTTGGATGAAAAACCCGGTGACGGCGTATTTACGGTATCGCTGCCGATAACTGTTGACCCCGGTAAATATCGCGCTCGTATTACTTCAGGGAATGGGGTGTTTTTACGTGCACAAGAACAGACGGTACTCGTTTACCCAACCCCTTATTCTGATACATTGATTCAATCGCGCGATAAAGCTCAGCCCCACCAAGTGGTGGTGAGTGGTGAGCAAGGCTCACTTGATCCTGGTTCGTTGGTAATGCAAATTACACATAAAGATGAACAGGGGCATGTGGAGCATTTTGATGCCCAATCGGACAAAGACTCCTTGTCGTTGTCGGTCAATATTCCTAATACGCAAGAGTTTGGTCAATATACGTGGTCGGGAGAGCTCTATGCCAATGATTTAGCCAGTAAGCGAGCACTTGTTTTTCCGATGAGCGCTAAATCTTACAGCATTGTGCATGAAGTGGATCTGGAACAAGCCCGTTTAATGCAGGAAAAGGAAGAGGCTGAACGTCGTAAAAAAGAGCTTGAACAGGCGATTTTAGAAAGACGTGCTGAGAAGCGTAAAACGGCGGTGATTTACATCATTGTTGGCAATGTGGTGGTTATTTTATTGGCGATATTGGTTTGGTTCATTATACGTAAAGTGAGAGCAAGAAAAGCCATGTTGCCGGAAATGCAGCTTGAAGTGCCGAAAAAATAAGCCTCACGCACGCTATAAAATGGTGTTTGTACTTTAATTAGTCAGAGTGTGGGCGAATGTCCAATTCTTTTCTATTTTCTATCGACAGAGGCAAAGGAATCGGTAAACTTTGCCTATTCCAATATCGATATTTATGTCGTCGAATGATTAACTAAAGAGACACTATCTTATGTACCAAGATTTGATCAAACAAGAACTGAGCGAAGCTGCAGAGGTATTAAATGCCTTTTTGAGTGATGAACATAATATTCAACAAATTCAAGCGGCAGCAACCTTAATCGCGGATTCATTCAAACAAGGCGGCAAGGTATTGTCTTGTGGTAACGGTGGCTCTCACTGTGATGCTATGCACTTTGCTGAAGAGTTAACAGGACGCTATCGTGAAAATCGTCCCGGTTATCCCGGTATTGCGATTTCAGATCCTAGCCATTTATCTTGTGTGAGTAATGACTTTGGCTATGACTATGTGTTTTCTCGTTACGTTGAAGCGGTCGGTATGAGTGGGGATGTGCTCTTTGGTCTATCAACTTCAGGCAACTCTGGCAATATCTTAAATGCTATCGCAGCGGCAAAAGCGAAAGGGATGAAAACCATTGCTTTAACGGGCAAAGATGGTGGCAAGATGGCCGGTGAAGCAGATATCGAAATACGTGTACCGCATTTTGGTTACGCAGACCGCATCCAAGAAATCCATATCAAAATTATTCATATCATTATTCAATTGATTGAAAAAGAGATGGAATAATCGGTAGTTATTGAGCATGCTGCCCCTTACCGTAGGGTAAGGAGCAGCATATAGGAGTGTTTACACCGTGTGTGAATTGCTAGGCATGAGCGCCAACGTGCCAACAGATATTTGTTTTAGCTTTACTGGGTTAGTTCAACGCGGAGGTCGTACAGGCCCTCATCGAGATGGCTGGGGCATTGTTTTTTATGAAGGTCGTGGGTTTCGTACCTTTAAAGACCCCGATCCTAGCTATGAGTCTCCTATCGCACGTTTAGTGCAAGAGTATCCCATCAAAAGCCAAGCCGTCATTAGTCATATCCGTCAAGCCAATCGCGGCAACATCAGTTTAGAAAATACCCACCCATTCACGCGTGAGCTTTGGGGGCAATATTGGACTTTTGCACATAATGGGCAATTGACCGACTACGCCAGCCTGCCAGTTGGGTCGCGCCGTCCCGTCGGAGAAACCGACAGTGAGTATGCTTTTTGCTGGCTACTGAATGCAATGGAAACCCGCTTCCCTACACCTCCTGAAAACAAGTTAGAGGTACTGCGTTATGTCGCAACGCTATGTGATGAACTGAGGCACAAGGGGGTGTTTAATATGCTGTTGTCAAATGGTGAGTATGTCATGGCCTATTGTACCAACCATCTTTATCGCATCACACGTAAAGCGCCATTTGGCCATGCCACATTGATTGATGAAGAAGTGGAAGTGAATTTTCAAGAAGAAACCACCCCGACGGATGTGGTGTCGGTGATTGCGACTCAGCCACTGACACTGAATGAATCTTGGTTACGAATGAAACCTGGTGAGTATGGTGTTTTCTATTTAGGCGAGCAAATAGAAACCAACGCACATCAATTAATTGATGTGCCATTTGCTGAGAAAAAGCCCGGTAATCAAGCTCCTAGTCAACCTCTGTAGTGAGAGGCGGTAATCTTAGAGAAAAATAAAAAGGTTGATGGATGCCATCAACCTTTTTTATTCGCGACAATACAAGTCCGATTATTCGTCAGCGTAACCGTGCATACCAAGCAATTCACCATCGAGGTACGCTTTGCCATCCTTCATGGTTAAACGCTCTTCAACGAACCATTGCACGACGAGTGGGTAGATACGGTGCTCTTGAGTTTGAACTCGCTCCGTTAGCGCGTCGATTGAATCACCATCAAAAATAGGCACTTTCGCTTGCAAGATGACAGGGCCGCCGTCTAATTGTTCAGTCACGAAGTGCACACTGGTGCCATGCTCTTCATCACCAGCCAAAATAGCTCGTTGATAGGTGTTCAATCCCGGGTACTTCGGTAGCAATGACGGATGAATATTAATCATTCGTCCTTTAAAGTGACGAACAAAACCATCACTTAGGATTCGCATAAAGCCAGCCAACACGACAAGATCAGGATTGAATGTGTCGATTTGACGCATCAATTCCACGTCATAAGCGGTCCGGCTTTCGAAATCCGCAGGTTCAATAAATACCGGTTCAGCATCGGCGTTTTTGGCACGCTCTAAACCATAAGCTGTTGCTTTATTTGAAAAAACAGCTGTTACTTTACCGTCTTTAATGCTGGAGTCACAAGCATCAATAATCGCTTGTAAATTCGAACCATTTCCTGAAATTAAAACAACTACACTTTTCATAAATTACTGTATCTCGACTTGAGCTTCATTCGCATTTGAGTTGGCAATTGTACCGATAACCCAAGCAGTTTCACCCTCTTTTTGTAAAAGATTGACCGCATCGTCCGCTTGATTGGCAGGAAGCGCGATAATTAGACCGACACCGCAGTTAAAAGTACGGTACATTTCATGCTGTGTCACGTTGCCTTTTTCTTGTAGCCAATCAAAGATAGGTGGCCATTGCCAGCTACTGCCATCAATGACAGCTTTAGTGCCTTCAGGGAGAACACGTGGAATGTTTTCCCAGAAGCCGCCTCCAGTAATGTGAGAAATGGCATGGATATCATGAGCTTCAATCAAATTCAGTGCGGATTTGATATAAATCTTTGTCGGTTCAAGCAAATGCTCGCCCACGCTCTTACCTTGCAGTAGCTCATTTTTGTCTGCGTTAGACACCTCTAAAATTTTACGGATCAACGAGTAACCATTTGAGTGAGGGCCACTTGAACCTACCGCAATGAGGGCATCGCCTGCGGCCACTTTTGTTCCGTCAATGATGTTGTCTTTTTCGACCACGCCGACACAAAAACCAGCCACATCGTAGTCTTCGCCTTCATACATGCTTGGCATTTCAGCCGTTTCACCGCCAATGAGCGAGCAACCCGCCTGCAGGCAACCTTCAGCAATACCAGTCACCACGTCGGCTGCGGTATCGACATCTAATTTTCCGGTTGCGTAGTAATCTAGGAAGAAGAGGGGTTCACCACCTTGAACAATGAGATCGTTCACACACATCGCAACGAGATCGATACCAATGGTATCGTGTTTTTTCAGGTCTAACGCAAGACGCAGTTTGGTACCCACGCCATCAGTACCGGAGACTAGGACGGGATGTTTGTATTTAGTCGGAAGTTCACACAGCGCACCAAACCCGCCAATGCCACCCATGACTTCTGGACGACGAGTACGTTTTACTGCACCTTTAATACGATCAACAAGCGCATTACCAGCATCAATATCGACACCAGCATCTTTGTAGCTAAGGGAAGTGTTGTTACCGCTCACGGGACATCCTCAGTTCTAGTTTATTGGGGAAACGGCGATATTCTACAAGCCTTAAAACAAAAAGGAAAACGTTTGCGTCAGTTTTTTTATCAATTTTACTGAAAATACCTCTCAATTACTTCACTTCGGGATCTCTAAGCTTATGACGCCATGTGTGCGGGTAAGTAATGGTTTACATTGTCATGTAAAACTGAGAAAAATCGGTGTATAATCCGCAGGTTTATTTAAATTATACCGGAGATGGAAATGAAAGTTGTTGAAGTGAAACACCCACTGGTAAAACACAAACTGGGGTTAATGCGCGAAGGTCAAATCAGTACAAAACGTTTTCGTGAGTTAGCAACGGAAGTGGGTAGCCTTTTAACTTATGAAGCAACCTCTGACTTTGAAACAGAAAAAGTCACCATTGAAGGCTGGATGGGTCCGGTAGAAATTGATCAAATTAAAGGGAAAAAAGTCACGGTTGTGCCTATTTTACGTGCCGGCCTTGGGATGATGGATGGCGTGTTGGAGCATATACCAAGTGCGCGTATCAGTGTCGTTGGCGTGTACCGTGACGAAACCACATTAGAGCCTGTGCCTTATTTTAATAAGTTAGCATCTAACATTGATGAGCGTATGGCGTTAGTCGTTGACCCGATGCTAGCAACAGGTGGCTCAATGATCGCGACGATCGATTTGCTGAAAGAGCAAGGTTGTGAACACATTAAAGTATTAGTTCTTGTGGCTGCGCCTGAGGGGATTGCGGCTCTTGAAAAAGTGCATCCAGATGTCGAGCTTTATACCGCTGCTATTGATGAAAAGCTGAATGAGAAAGGCTACATCGTTCCTGGTCTCGGTGATGCTGGTGATAAGATCTTCGGCACAGTGTAATGCGCTGAGTGATTACGTTTTAGCGTGAATTTAAAAAGGGAGCGGGGAAGCTAACTCCTCCTAAATTAATTAAAATCACGCTAATTAATGTCTCTTTCTAATTGAAAGATTATAGAATAAAGCAGAGAAAAACCAATTAATGTAAATCATCTGGTTTTCTCTGTTTTATATAACTCTTTTGTATAAAATAATATATTTAAGACTATTTTTTCGCAAAAAAATCGATATGTGTTTTAACTCTTTTATTGTCAGAGTGTTGTTTTCTGATTGTCTAATATAGACACTGAACAATATCTAAAAGTATTTAACAACCTGTATCCAATGCTCGTTATGTACTGCACTATCCTAGGTCTTTACCTCGCTCACTTTAGCTGTGACGACTTTATGTGTATCTGTATAGAAAGTGAGATGCAGTTTGCGAGGTTGTACTACCTCAATCATTAATATGAAATTCAATCACGCAGAAAAGAAGGGTTTGCTTAAGCTTAAGACATGAAATTTATGGACAATGTTGAAAGTTAATGTTTATTTAAATGCTAAATTAATTAACATATGTAAGGTATGATTTTTCAAATAAATATATTAAATTATCTTTTATTTTTAAAAAATCGTTTGTGATTTCGAAGATGATGAGCTAAACAATGGTGGCTTTCTAGCGAGTAATTTATTATTTTCTAATGGGATAAATGATATTTTAGGGACGTAAATGTGTATGGGAGTATTTAAATGCGTGGTATTAAAATAGAGAAAAATATAAAGTATTAGCATTTTTGTTAATACTTATTGTTAACCCTGTTTTTCATCCTCTCTAGTTTATTATTATCGTTATTTACTTATGGGATATTTCGATAAAGCTATGTGTCTCATAAAAAGAAAATAATATTATATATTTATAAAATGAATTAATTTACTACTATGATATATATCTTAACGTTTTAGCACTTACCATGATATATCTTTTTTGTGGATATTGAGCTCGTTGCTACTGTGTTTTCTTCATGATGCATTTGTCAATAATCTACTGCAATACAGTTAAAGTTAATGCCTCTCGCTTACCATCATTAACGGTTATTCATCACACGGCAGATTTCTGCAAAGTGAATGCATTAGAGCCGCGTTGACTCAAACCTAGAAAAAACGCTGCCGCTCACCCTAAGTGAACGGCATGAAAACAGAAGGGACTATTTTTTTAAGCTTAGCGTGCCACCGGATTTTTGGTGCTGACGATGATTGTCCGACTTTTTCACTGCTGGTGATGAAGCGGGACGTCCACCGCGTTTCGAATTAGGAGCGTGGCGAAAGCTTTCAGCATTATTGCCACGGAACGTTCGCGGATTTTGGTTACGGCGCGCTTTAGAGGCTTGATTTTCTTCGCGGCTATCGTAGAGCTTGGCGTCCGTCGCGCGGCGAATATGTCGGCCTTGCTCAGTTTGTCGAGAGGCTTCCTCTGTACTGACGGAGCCTTCACACATCGCTAAAATGGTATTAATTTCTTCATCAGTCAAGTAACGCCATTCGCCATTCGGTATGCCATCTAATGAAATATTCATGATGCGCACGCGGCGCAGTTTGAAGACTTCATAACCCAGAGCTTCACACATACGGCGAATTTGGCGGTTTAACCCCTGTGTCAGTACGATGCGGAAACTGAATTTGGTTTCTTTGGTCACTTTACAAGGTAACGTGACAGTATCGAGAATATTGACACCAGAGGCCATTTGCTGCAAAAACGCGTCGGTGATCGGTTTGTCGACACGCACGACGTATTCTTTTTCGTGGTGGTTGCCAGCACGCAGAATCTTATTAACGATGTCACCATCATTGGTCAAAAAAATCAGACCATCAGAAGGTTTATCTAAGCGGCCAATAGGAAATATACGTTTTGAATGACCAATAAAATCGACAATGTTGCCCGGAATATCGCGTTCCGTGGTGCAGGTGATTCCAGTCGGTTTATTTAGAGCGATATATATGGATTTCTCTTTACTGCCAATCAGCTTACCATCGACACAAACGTTATCAGACGTTGTCACCTTCACGCCCATTTGAGGTTTTTCACCATTGACGGTAACTCGACCTTCTTCGATCAGTTTATCGGCCGCTCGACGTGAGCAAAAGCCAGTTTCACTGATGTACTTATTGAGACGCTTCTCAGCGAGTTGGGACATGGGAACTCCTCAAATGTCATGGGAAGATAGGGTACAACGCTTCACGAGAACGCGTACCTGTTTGAACGAGCGCGCATTCTAACAGGTCTCGATATTTAGCCAAGCCGTTTTTGATGACGTTCTTTGTTTTCTAATTTTTGTTGGGGGGTCTTTTTCAGTAAGACATAAATAGCGCCTGTTCCCCCGTGATAATGTTGAGTGCTATGCAGACATTGCACCTCTTTAATTTGTGGTAACCAATGTGCGACATAGCTTTTGATCAGCGCGGGAGGGTCGGCGCGTTGCCCTTTACCATGTACGATGATAACCGTACGTAACTCCATACGTAGGCATTGCTTAACAAAGGCGAGGATCTCTTCTCTGGCTTGCGACAAGGTACGTCGATGTAAATCAAGGCGTGCTTGAATTGGGTATTTGCCTAAGCGCAGTTTGCGAAAAACACCGTCCTGAACGCCATTACGTTTGAAGCTTAGCATGTCCTCAGGTTTGAGCATGGGAGCTGAGTCTAATGACAGGTAGTCTATATCGTGTTGGGTAAAATGAGTTGCCGCCGCCTGACGAGCGTGGTGAGCGTGTGTCATTTGATGAGATGGTTGGCATGCGACAGTATCGTGGCGCAGAGGTTTGACATCCTGCATCATTTGCTGAAATAGCTCAGAATCGTCTTCGGCCATTATTCCCACCTCTTACTCTCAAATCATAGGACCATAAGATTATATCAAGCACTGAGATAAGAGATCTAGCAAAGAAGGAACAAAAAAAACGGAGCACCATTGAGCTACTCCGTTGGACAACAAGTACGCGTTGTTTAGAGCTTAGTGAGGAGATTTATCGTCAGTATACTAATGAACATGGTGAATCAGCAGGTATGTACACACTATTATATCTGACGACCGTTTTACCATAGCACCAAGATTGAATGAGTTAATGATCCAGATCAAAAAGCACATAGGGATGCGATTGACACGATCTCTTACTGTAAACTTGCTCACATTACTAGCGAATTGGTGACTATTTGCGCGGATAGAAAGGTGATTGCAATAAAGTTCTTGCACGTTGCAATAGAATCCGTATTATACGCCTCGTTATCAGCGATAAAACGCAGTAGCAACAGCTCGGTGAATAGCGCAGTTTGGTAGCGCATCTGGTTTGGGACCAGAGGGTCGGGGGTTCGAATCCCTCTTCACCGACCACATTACGAAGCCTCGACAGCAATGTCGGGGCTTTTTTGTGTTTACTCTCCTCGCAACAGACGAGCGTGCTGTTATTTGGTCAGGCTCAATGTGTCATGTTGCCATTCTTGAGCCTTACCAGTGTTTAGACCGCAGTGAGCCGTTAAAACTGACAACCTACTCGCGTCGTCTTGTTTAATCGCTTGACGTGAAACCCTTTATTTTCCAATTGATTGAGAACATTGTTCGGACCAATCAGGTGTAAAACTCCCACGACCATGACATATGTGCCTTGCGGTTTAGGATAAAAATCGTCTTGGCTTAATGTCTTGACCCAAGCGGCATTTCGTTTTTCTATCAGCTCTGACTGCATACTCTTTGACAAGGGATCACTTTGGGCAAACTTCCATAAATGTTTTTCATCACCAGATGTCCAGCTTTTAATGAGGCATTGCATGACTTGGCGATTCTTTTTCCAATCGGTGATCGCCGAAAGTAACAAGGCTTTGCCTTGGTCGGCTTGTTGAGTCAGTAAATTAATTTGCGACTGTAGCGATTCCAAGCCCAGTACTGGTATATGCTGCTTTGTCGCTTGGGTTAACAAATAACTATCGACGCCTTGCGTGGCATCATAACCAAGTTGCTGCATGGTTAAGTTTTGAATGGATAGCGCGGCCGCCCAAGGCGACATATTTTTATACTGCTGGTTATTTACGCCGAGTTGCTCAGTCACGTGATTGAGGGTGTTAAGTTGTTGCTTATTGAGCACCTCTTCTGTTTTCACCGTTTGTTGGGGGTAGGTAATTTGCTTGGCCTGACGAATATCGGCTTCTACTATCAAACCATCACTGTGTTCCAGTGCTTGCGTAATAGCCGGCGGAAGCGGGTACATTGATTGTGTACCGACATGAACGGAGCCAATAACATAGATATTTCGTTCACCCTTGGTTAAATGCCAATAAAGCGGCTCGGCCTTGGATGTCAATGAGAAGGCTGTTAAGAGACTGGCGACGATACCAATCGGAAAAGTTAAGCGCATAGCAACATCAATATGTAATAACAGGTAAGGATACTGTACGGACTTTCGCGCTTAATGAGAAGGCTCAAGTGTGCTTATTAACAAGAAAGGCTGTGGTGGCCACGTTAAGCGCCATTTGGACACTTAACGTGGTGGTTATGGTTTTAACCTTGCTGCTTTGGCGTAAACCAACGTAAGCGATTGGCATTGGTTACGACAGTAATGGAAGACAATGCCATGGCTGTGCCTGCCACTACTGGGCTTAACATGAAACCGAAGGCCGGGTAGAGGATGCCGGCTGCAAGCGGAATGCCGAGAGTGTTGTAGAAAAACGCGCCCAGCAAGTTCTGTTTGATGTTACGCATGGTGGCTTGCGATAGTGCAATACTGTGTACGATTGTCATTGGTGATGAATGTAATAAAGTGATAGCAGCCGTATCGATGGCAATGTCACTCCCTGATGCCATAGCCATACTGACATCAGCTTGCGCCAGTGCTGGCGCATCATTCATGCCATCACCAATCATAGCAACAGTGCCATATTGTTGTTGTAGCTGTTTAACATACTGCGCTTTCTCATCAGGCAGCACTCCAGCAATCACTTGCTGTACTTCTAACTGTGATGCAATCGCTTCGGCGACGGTTTGGTTGTCGCCTGTCAGCATAACCGTGTGGATTCCCTGTGCATTTAACGCTCTCACCGTATCGAGAGAGTCCTCTCTCAAGGGATCGGAAATCGCAAAGCAGCCGAGAATATCTTGCTCTCGGGCAATAAGAACTGGCGTCCATGCGTTGGCTTGATAGCGTTCTAACGTCGCTTCAATATCCGTTAGGTCGACGCCAAGATCCTGCATGTAGCGGATGGATCCCATCGACACGGTTGTATTTTGGTTCGTGGCTGAGATCCCTTTGCCGCGTTGGCTGATAAAATCACTAGCCTCGGCCGGTGCTTGAGATTGATGGCTCGCATACTGACAAATAGCTTGTGCGAGTGGATGCTCAGAGTGCTGCTCTAGACCATAGGCCAAGCCGATAACATCGTTCTTGCAAGCGACAAATGTCGCGTCTTGCACACTCGGTTGTCCTTGTGTGAGCGTGCCGGTTTTATCAAACACTACTGCTGAAATCTGACTTGCGGTTTGCAGTGCGTCAGCGTCCTTGATTAACATGCCAAGTTCTGCCGCTTTACCAACGCCGACCGTGATTGACAGTGGAGTGGCAAGGCCGAGTGCGCAAGGACAGGCGATAATGAGGACGCTGGTGGCAGCAACCAACATATAACTTAATCTTGGCTCCGGACCAATGACATACCATATCAGTGCGGTCATGATGGCGATAGCGATGACTACCGGCACAAAAACCGCAGAAATTTGGTCGGCAAGAGTGGCTATCTTCGGTTTACTACTCTGGGCTTGGCGAACCATCTGAATAATGCGTGATAGCAGGGTATGAGCACCAATATTGGTTGCTTCAATCACTAACGTGCCATCTTGGTTCAGTGTTCCTGCCGAGACGGTATCGGATTGACCTTTGTGTACTGGCATGGGTTCTCCGGTAAGCATGGCTTCATCCACGTAAGATTCGCCGCTCAGTACTGCACCATCAACAGGAAATTTTTCCCCCGGTTTTATGCGCAGTTGCATCCCTTGCTGGATCTGATCGGCGGAAATCGTTTGCTCTTTACCCTCTCGAATCACGGTCGCCTGATTGGGTTGCAGTTTTATCAAAGCCTGTAATGAGTGTGTGGTCCGCGCTTTGGCTTTTGTTTCAATATAATGACCTAATGAAATTAGCCCGATAATCATGGCGCTTGCTTCAAAGTAGACATGACGTGAGGCGGATGGAAACCATGTGGGTATTATGATGACAGCCATTGAATACAGCCAAGCGACCGCCGTACCCAATGCCACTAGAGTATCCATCGTCGCGCGCTTATGCATAAGTGAGCGCCAGGCATTGACATAGAAGTGGCGACCAGCTGTAGCCAGTACTCCAAAGCATACAAGCCCAACCAGTCCCCATACCAGACGCTGGTTGTCAGTTGTTACCGACATATCACCACCGAATACGCCCCACAGCATCAGAGGTAAGCCGGTGGCAAGTCCTAAAATAGCGTTACGTAAATGATGTTTTTTCGTTTGCATCAATTGGTCTTGCTGCTGGCGTTGCTGATCCGCTGGGTCATCAACTCGATGCGCGTGATAGCCCGCTTGAGTGATCGCATCAATCAACGCGTCAGTATCTTCCACCTGCCCAATGGCTAAGGCACTTTGCTCGGCTAGGTTCACTTGTGCGCGTGTTACCCCTTGCACGGAAAGAATGGCCTTTTCAACGGATGAAACGCAACTCGCACAGCTCATACCTTCGACCATCAGAGATATACTGTCATTATTTTGGGTCGCAGATGTATGCTCATAGCCCTGTTCACTTGCGTGTGTATCTGTGGTTTGCATAGGAGTATCGCTTGATGTGATGTTCTCTTCTTGCGTCGTTTCATCAATCGCTTGGTAGCCAGCGTCACTGACTTTCTGTTGAATGTCAGACTTAGACCGCGGTGTGGTTAATGACAGTGTCTCTTTAGTGACGGTAAGGTTGGCAATATCTTCATCGGGCTCGAGGTATTGAGTGAGTGTTTTGACACAACCACCGCAATGTAACCCTTGGAGAGAAAAGGTATAATCATTGCCTGCTGTATAGCCCAATATGGTCATGCTTTGCAGCAGCTCACGAAAGGTCGCCTCAGCGTCTAATTCAATGAAGGTCGGCGATAGTTCATGTATCACGATGTCGTGGATATCTTGGTGTAACTGACGTTCTAATTTTCGTGCGCACCCCATGCAATGAAGCCCGCTGAGTGTCAGTGCGTAATGTCGCATGTGTGCTCCTTAGTGAATTAAGTATGAAGAGTTAAATGTTCAATGGCATACATCATAAACCTTACCCTTACGTTAAGGTCAAGGGGCACGGTAATAACGTTAAAAGCGCAGAAAATTGACCCCACGAGAAGGCCAGATATGATAAACGACAATTGTCGTTAATATCCTCGCAGTGGTAGACTATGGCTAAATTTCACTTACGCTGTCGATTTGGCGTAAGGTTCATAGAAAGGTATTCATAATGACGGTTAAAACTCGTTTTGCTCCTAGCCCAACAGGCTATCTTCACGTTGGCGGTGCTCGTACCGCGTTGTATTCTTGGTTATATGCTAAAAACCAAGGTGGTGAATTCGTATTGCGTATTGAAGACACGGATGTTGAACGTTCAACGCAAGAGGCGGTCGATGCCATACTCGAAGGCATGAAGTGGATGGGGTTAGATTGGGATGAAGGACCTTATTATCAAACGCACCGTTATGAGCGATATAACGAAGCGGTAGAGCAACTGTTAGCTGATGACAAAGCATACAAATGTTATGCGTCAAAAGAGCTATTGGATGAAATCCGTGCTGAGCAAGAAGCGAATAAAGAAATGGCACGTTACGATGCCAATCATCCAAAAATTAAAGCGGTGAATGACGCAGCGAAAGACGGCGATCCATGTGTTGTACGTTTCCGTAACCCGAAAGAAGGCAGTGTGATCTTTGACGACCAGATTCGTGGTCGTATCGAGATCAGTAATAGCCAGTTGGATGATCTTATCATTCGCCGTACTGATGGTTCTCCGACATACAACTTCTGTGTTGTCATTGATGACTGGGATATGGGCATTACTCACGTGATTCGTGGTGAAGACCATATCAATAATACGCCACGCCAAATTAACATTTATGAAGCGTTGGGTGCGCCAGTACCAACGTTTGCACACTGTGCAATGATTCTCGGCGATGATGGGGCAAAACTATCTAAACGTCACGGGGCGGTATCGGTGATGCAATACCGCGATCAAGGTTATTTACCTGAAGCGCTAATGAACTACTTAGTTCGTCTCGGGTGGGGACATGGCGACCAAGAAATCTTTACGCCAGAAGAAATGATTAAGTTCTTTGACCTACATGATATTTCTAAATCGGCATCGGCTTTCAACACGGAAAAACTGCAGTGGTTGAACAACCACTACATCAAAACATTGGATGCCGACTATGTTGCGAAGCACTTAGAGTGGCATTTTAACGAGCAAGGCATTAATAAGGACACGGGTCCTGCGATGTCTGAGGTCGTGAAACTGGTGGGTGAGCGTACTCATACTTTGGTTGAACTTGCCGAGCAATCGCGTTACTTCTACGAAGATTTCAGTGATTTCGATGAAAAAGCAGCGAAAAAACATCTACGTGGGGTTGCTAAAGCGCCGCTTGAGTTGGCGCTTAGTAAGATTGAAGCGCTAAGCAGTAGCGATTGGACGACTGAAAACTTGCATCAGGTTATTGAAGCCGTATGTGCTGAGCTTGAAGTCGGCATGGGTAAAGTCGGTATGCCATTGCGTGTTGCTGCGACAGGTGCTGGTCAATCACCATCTGTTGATGCTGTCATGCAACTGATTGGCAAAGAGCGTATGATTCAACGTATCAAGTTGGCATTAGATTATATCGCTAAGCGCGAAGCGAACGCACAGTAACGCTGTTTCGCCACCGTGTATAAAAAAAGCCGCAACGGATGTTGCGGCTTTTTTAGTGATTAACGATGTTTATTCAGGAATGAGTTGGGGCGCCTACTAGAGAGTAGCTAACACGTAAAGCCACCATAAGGATCGCGTCCTTATTTCAAATCAATGCTATTTAAACGCCCCATGTAGACGAGAATATCTAAATACTCTTTATGGGCATCCAATAAGGCTTTCTTTGTTTTGCTATACGCGGCTAACTTGCCATGTTTATTAATCGAACATACGACACTTTTGAACGTGCATTTACCTTGCTCATCATAATGTCGCCACGCTGCAATGTAACAGGCATCACGACAATCAGGGTTATCAATTGTGGGTCTAGGCTTGTAAATGATTTTGGGTTCTAAACTATGAGGAAGGCGGGTCATGAGGTACGGATCTTTTAAAATCCTTCGCCAATGCTTTCCCCACATTTCTGAGCCGAGTTCATTACGTAGTCTTATTGCCTTTTGTAAACCACGTTTTTCACCAATTCGTACAAAGCCAACCGAGCGATGTAATACATTATCATCCGGAGTATGAATATGAATTTTATATGCGGTTTTTGCTTTCGAGATGAATCGATGACCGGTATTGGTCTCCAAATTACTTTTTTTCATTTTCTTATCTATCGGTCTGTATTAATCAAATAATATGATTAGTAGCAAAATGTCGGAATCATCGACTGATCAAAACAAGAAGATAACGTATCTATTTCAGGTTTTGGTCAAGAATATGCGATATTCGGTTAGCTCTTGAGGTTCTATAGGGCTTATGTGAACTTGGTTCAGGTTTTGTCGCCAATTTTGGGAGGGGGTGTAAACCTCCCCTAATTAGTTGCACTCATAATTAGAGTTTTCAGCCAGTTCATGTTTCATTAAATATTCCCATGGTGTCAGATCATTTAGTGCACCATGAGGGCGTTCTTCGTTGTATTCTCGTATCCAATCTTCCGTTAACTCTCGAATTTCCGTCAGTGTTTTGAAGACGTACATATCCAAGATTTCAGTGCGATAGGTGCGATTAAATCGTTCAATGTACGAGTTCTGTGTGGGTTTTCCTGGCTGGATAAACTCCAACTGAACATCGTGCTCTTCTGCCCACGTGGCTAATGTTGTTGATATAAACTCTGGGCCATTATCCATTCGTAATTTTTCAGGGTAGCCTCGCCATGCAATAACCCGTTCAAGTACTCGAACCACTCGTTGGGCTGGTAGGCTGAGATCGATTTCGATGGCTAACGCTTCTCGGTTAAAATCATCCACAACATTGAAGGTTCGGAACCGGCGTCCACATTGCAGACTGTCACTCATAAAGTCGATTGACCAACACTGATTCTCTGATAACGGTACGCGAAGTGGCTCTGGAGAGCGACTCGGCAGACGCTTTTTGCCCTTACGACGTTTATTGAGTTTCAGCTCGCAGTAAATCCGATATATCCGCTTGTGATTCCATTTATGATCCCAGCGATGAAGTATTTTGAGTAACAGACCAAATCCATAAGCAGGATAGCGTTCAACAGCCTTCTGCAATTCACAGATCACCTCTTGGTCATTGTTCGTTTTTGGTTGATATCGATAGACGGAATCGCTGATGCCAACTGCGCGACAAGCAAGACGTAAACTGACCTTATGCTCCTGCCGAGCATAATCGACCAGTTCACGTCTAATCGCTGGCTTTACAGCTTTTTTTCTACAATATCTTTCAGTATTCGATGCTCCAAGCTCAGCTCGGCAAACATCGATTTAAGGTGACGGTTTTCATCTTCTAGTTCTTTTAAGCGTTTAACGTCCGATGCTTCCATACCGCCGTATTTTGTTTTCCAGT
>JBQGON010000053.1:0-20552 GCA_052087065.1 Vibrio sp.
TGAGAGGGGATTCCCAGTAACATGGCACCTGATACGCAATGTGTGGCATACGATGAACACCTTAAGTGAACAGATATTGACTGAGTTAAAAATTTGTGGAGAAACTCACCTATTACTGACATTGCTCTGGTGAGACTTTGTCATTTTGTACGCTGTTAAAAGTTCGTAGTATTAAAAGGATAAATCATGGAGTTAACCCAAGAAGATCGTACCGCACTGTACAATATCTGGATGTCACAAAAAGCGAAGATGCAGATTACTCAGATGGAAATGGCGAAGCGATTAGGGCTGACACAGGTCGAGTTTTCAAGAATTCTTCGCGGTGATGCCACGATTTCAATGGCATTTGTAACCAAGTTTTGTAAACAATTACATGTCGAACCCTACAGCACCCTACCGACACTAAAACGAGCGCAAATGGGTGGGGCTGTGGTTCATTTACAAAACCGTATTGTTATTGATGGAGAAATCCAGAACGTGTATATCGACGGCAATCAAGTTATCATTGAGTACAGTCATCAGCCTGAAGTTAATTAAATCAGTATAAATAAAAAAACCGGCGATTGGTTCGCCGGTTTTTTGTGTTTGAACTATCGGTTTACTTACTTTTGAGCGTCTTGACTGAGCGCGGCGTAACGATATAACAGTTCAGTCAGAGTATTTGACCATGCCAAAGTATCTTTAGGGCGTGGTGAAATACGTGCTTCAACTTCTGCACAATGAGTTTGCAAGTTTATCGATGGCTCTAATTGAAAGCCAATTGCGTAAAAATGCCACAAAATAAGCCGTGTCATACGATCTATATTCTGCTCTGCACTCTGTGACTCGGCAAAAAGTGCTGGAATTTCCCCCAACGCGACCGCGTGTAATCTCAACGTTGCATCAAAATAGGCCTCTTGCTGGCGCTCATCGGATGCTTTTTCTTGCTCTTGGAAGTGAAAAATCTCTCTCACTACGGGTTCAGGGACTAAGCGATGCAGCATGCGCATTGCTAATTCTGTCAGTTCTTCTTTCTCGGTATTCGCGAGACAATCGTAACGATAATCTTGTTGCATAGTCTTATAGTGGTCATCAATGAGGCAAAAGAGTGTACTGATTACCACACGAAAAAGCATCTCATAGAGGAAAAAATTCGGTGTTACTTGTATATATTGTGCCCTTATAGGTGCGTCGAGTGGGTCGATCTCTCCATTTTTACCGCAACAAACAATTAACATATTTGCCTAAATTATGAGTGATGCGTCGCAAAACAACACTGATATGTGATGTCGATGTGTTGATCGAAATCAAGCATAGGTAAAAATCAGCGCTTGGATGTGGGATTTATTTCACAGCTAAAAATAAAACGATATAAAATCGTTAATAGAAGATGACTGAGATCAAAGATTTTTTTAAAAATAGAGAGTTGGTTAATTAAAAAACAATCAAATTTGATATTGAATGTTAAATAATAAGTAGGCATTAATGTGGTTTAATTAAAATTAAATATTTGTTTAATTTATTATCAAAGCAGGCTGGTAATAATGAACTATAGATAAAAAAACACTCTAAGCAAAACGCTTAGAGTGATATTCTGGTAAGAAATAAATTTGCTTTTATTGATTACGTTATTTTATTAACGTTTGTCGCACTCGCCATATGAAGATATTCATAGGTTTGATGGGGAGTTTGCAATGCTGTTACAAACTGTGTGCTTAACATATCGATAATTGTTTCAGAAAACAAATAAAATCTATAATCAAAAATGGAATGATACATTTTAGGTTTATGGACTTATGTTGATTGATTCTATGATTCTATGGGTGTATATTCCTATCAACGAAGAATAACGGATTATTCATCGGGTTTATTTATTTTGTGAAGTTTACTTATCATCATTTGTTTATTTATGTTGATTAAAATTATACAAAATAAAAATAGTTAAGTAATGAGTTATATTCTGTGAATTTTATTTATCAGATATAGTCAATTACACATTACGGGTGATTTATGCAAGCAATCAGCACGAGCCAAGCGATTATGGTGGCCGGATGTCGAATTCTCAAAGTTCAGTCATATTTAGGGGGCATAGTCATTTTGGCTACATTATGCACTCAGGGTCTGGTGACTGCCGAGTCGGCCTTCATGGGGTCGCTCATTGCTATTCTGCCAACATTTTTGGGGAACGGGCTGGCTGCGTTTAAATCAAGATCTCAACCAAAGAAGGGTCTGAAAGATTTAATTAACATCAGTCGTCGCACAAAACTTGTGTATACGATGGTGTTATTTATCGTGACATTTCGGGCTATGACCCTTCATGACACAGTCGTTTTGTTCGCTTTTAGCGTGGTGATGCTTGGGCATTTTATGACGCCATGGCAAAAGGAGCACAGCGAAAGGAAGGCATAAATGGCTAACGTTGAAACCGCTCATGAGTATATTGAGCATCATTTAACGTTTCTCTCCTCCGGGGATGGGTTCTTAGGAATCAATATTGATTCGATGATCATGGTTTGGTTATTAGGACTTGTATTTATTCTCACGTTCCGTTTAGCGATCAGCAAGGGGACAAAAGGAGTACCAGGACGCTTTCAATGTTTTGTCGAACTGATATTTGAGTTTGTAGATAATTTGTGCAGTGAGATATTTCAAGCCAAAGACCGTTTAATCGGACCTTTGTCGATGACAATATTTGTCTGGGTGTTATTAATGAATACAATCGACTTATTACCTGTTGATTTGATTCCGCAAATAACACAAGCAATGGGAATCGCACATTTCCGCGATCTTCCTTCTGCAGACGTCAATGTCACGATGTCAATGGCATTATGCGTGTTTATCTTGGTACTTGGTTATACCTTTAAAAGTAAAGGTCTAGTGGGATTTATTAAAGAATTAACGACACAGCCGTTTACATCACCATTTTTATACCCAGTTAACTTTGTATTAGAAATGGTCACGTTAATATCAAAACCTATTTCATTAGGATTACGATTATTTGGCAACATGTACGCAGGAGAAATGATATTTATTTTGATAGCACTGATGCCATGGTGGCTACAATGGGCATTGAGTGTGCCATGGGCATTGTTCCATATTTTAATTGTCATTCTGCAAGCATTTATATTTATGGTTTTGACCATTGTTTATTTAGCAATGGCTGTTGAAGAAAGCCATTAATAGATTTTTAACTTTATTATTTACATTTTTCAATTCTAGGAGTTGTTATGGATATCGTCAGCGCAGTTTTATATGTGGCCGGTGCTTTATTAATTGGTTTAGGTGCCGCCGGTGCCGCCTCAGGTATTGGTAACTTAGCCGGTAAATATTTAGAAGGGGTGGCTCGTCAACCGGATTTAACCCCAATGCTTCGTACTCAGTTCTTCATCATGATGGGGTTAGTGGATGCGGTACCAATGATTGGTGTGGGTATCGGTCTATACATCATCTTCGCCGTAGCGTAATTGTCGATTCATAAGTACGAACTGGAACAATAACGTTATAGGAGTGAGGGTGCGATGAACATTAATGCAACGATGCTAGGCCAAGTAATTTCCTTCATTATTTTTACTTGGTTGTGCATGAAATACGTATGGCCACCCCTCGTTAAACTGTTGGATGAACGTCGAGCTGAAATTGCCAAAGGGTTAGAACATACCGACCAAGCGGCAAAAGAACTCGCATTAGCCAAAGCCAACGGGCAGGCGGTCATTAGCGAGGCGCGTGAAAAAGCACAAGCGCTCATGGCACAAGGCAAGCAACGCCAAGATGCCATGATTGAAGAAGCGGTTGAACTCGCGAGAAAAGAGAAAGCACGCATTATTGAAGAAGGCCGAGCGGAAGTAGAAAACGAACGCCATCGCTTACGTCAAGAGTTGCAAGCTGAAATG
The DNA here is from genome assembly GCA_052087065.1 of Vibrio sp. GTDB lineage: Bacteria > Pseudomonadota > Gammaproteobacteria > Enterobacterales > Vibrionaceae > Vibrio. Next base: position 3,870 of record JBQGON010000053.1, read on the forward strand.
GCTGATTTAGTGATTGAAAGTGCAAGCAAATTGATTAGCCGTAATTTAGATAGTGACGCCAATCGAAACCTTGTGAATCGATTCATTAAAGAGCTGTAAGGAGATTCACCATGTCTGAATTGACAGAGATTGCCGGGCCTTACGCAAAAGCCGCATTTGAGTATGCACTGGACAATAACGCGTTGGACGAGTGGCAGTATATGCTCGATATCGCAGGAATGGTGATTGAACAGCCCATCGTCAAGTCGTACATCGACAACGCGCAAGAGGAAAATGGCCAAGCAGAGTTGCTGGATATTTTTCTGCAAGCAGGTGGTGAGTTATTCGATCAATATTTTCAAAACTTCCTGAAAGTGATGGCGGAAAATCAACGCTTAATCGCAGTGGGGTTGGTCATTGGTCAGTTTCGTCAATTAAAAGCGGAATTGGATCAAATACTGCCAGTAACGGTGTGTGTGTCTGAGACATTAAACGAGCAACAACTCGCAGACATTTCGCAGTCGTTAGCCGCTAAGTTTGGCAAAACCATTGAATTAGAACAACACATCGATCCAGACCTCGTTGGCGGTATCGTGATTCAAGCCAACCAAATGGTATTTGATGGCAGCGTTCTGACGAATATTGACCGCCTCTCGACCAACCTACATGTGTAATGGGGTATAGAAATGCAATTAAATTCAAATGAAATCAGTGAACTCATTAGAGGCCGAATTGAGAAGTTCGACCTAGTCACTGAAGCAAAAAATGAAGGGACGATTGTCTCTGTGAGTGACGGCATCATCACGATTCATGGTCTTTCTGATGTCATGCAAGGTGAGATGATTGAGCTACCTGGTCAACGCTTTGCTCTAGCGCTTAACCTAGAAAGGCACTCTGTCGGTGCGGTGGTCATGGGCCCTTATTCCGATCTCTCGGAAGGCATGAAAGTACAGGGAACGGGTCGTATTCTTGAAGTGCCCGTCGGCGAGTGCTTATTAGGTCGTGTGGTCAATACTTTGGGCGCACCAATTGATGGTAAAGGGCCGATTGAGGCGACCGAGCATCAACCTGTTGAAGTGATTGCCCCTGGGGTAATTGAACGTCAATCGGTCGATCAACCCATTCAAACGGGTTATAAAGCGGTTGACTCCATGATTCCAATTGGTCGTGGTCAGCGAGAGCTGATTATCGGTGACCGTCAGACGGGTAAAACGGCACTGGCTATCGATGCCATCATCAACCAACGCTCGTTGGGCGTAAAATGTATCTATGTCGCGATTGGCCAGAAAGCGTCTACGGTCGCCAACGTCGTGCGTAAGCTTGAAGAGCATGATGCGTTAAGTAATACCATTATTGTGGTTGCCACCGCCTCTGAAGCGGCCGCATTGCAATATCTTGCCCCTTACTCAGGTTGCACTATGGGTGAGTATTTCCGTGACCGCGGCGAAGATGCGTTGATTGTTTATGATGACCTCTCTAAACAAGCGGTGGCGTATCGTCAAATTTCACTGCTATTGAAACGTCCACCCGGTCGTGAAGCCTTCCCTGGCGATGTGTTTTATTTACACTCCCGCTTGCTGGAACGTGCGGCGCGAGTCAACACTCATTATGTTGAGCGCGCGACCAAAGGCGCGGTAAAAGGCAAAACGGGGTCACTCACTGCGCTGCCAATTATCGAAACACAAGCGGGCGACGTTTCGGCGTTCGTACCGACCAACGTGATTTCGATTACTGATGGGCAGATTTTCTTGCAGACTGAACTGTTTAACTCAGGATTGCGTCCCGCGGTTGACCCAGGCATTTCCGTGTCTCGTGTCGGCGGCGCTGCACAAACCAAGATTATGAAAAAACTCTCCGGTGGTATTCGTACCGCGCTCGCGCAGTATCGTGAGTTGGCTGCTTTTGCCCAGTTCTCTTCGGATTTGGATGAAGCCACTCGTCGCCAATTAGATCATGGTGAGAAAGTGACTGAGCTTATGAAGCAGAAACAATACGCACCGATGACGGTGGGTGAGCAAGCGGTCGTCATTTTCGCGGCTGAGAAAGGTTTTCTTGAGAGTGTTGAGCTCAAACAGGTTGGGCAGTTTGAAGAAGAGCTTTTGGCACATGCGCATCAAAATGCATCCGAGCTGCTACAGCACCTCGATGATACCGGCGCTTATGGTGATGATGAAGAGAAGCAGCTCTTTAGCTTATTGGAATCGTTCACTGCACTGCAATAACGGTAAGGCGTAACTAGAGAGGAGGCCTTATGGCAAATTCTAAAGAGATTCGCACCAAGATTGCCAGTGTTCAGAGTACGCAAAAAATCACCAGCGCAATGCAAATGGTGGCGGCGAGTAAAATGCGTAAAGTACAGAAAAATATGGAAGCATCGCGTCCTTATGCGAAAAACATGCGCAAAGTGATCAGCCATGTATCCGCAGGGACATTGGAATATAGCCATACTTTTTTGCAAGAGCGAGATGTTAAACGCGTCGCTTATATCATTATTTCGTCGGATCGCGGTTTGTGTGGCGGTTTAAACACCAACTTGTTCAAAGCGGTTTTGACCGATATGCAGCAATGGCAAGCGCAAAACGTGGAAGTCGATACCACGTTAATTGGTTCCAAAGCGATCAACTTCTTTCGTGATACCGGCCAAGTGATTGCGCAAACCTCAGGGTTGGGGGATACGCCCCAATTAGAAGAGATGCTGGGGACGGTTAATGCCATGTTAGAGCATTACTCGGACGGGAAAATCGACCGTTTGTATTTGGTGTTTAACCAGTTTGTGAACACTATGGTGCAAAAACCGCGCGTCATGCAACTGCTGCCATTTCCTAAAGAGGACATTGGCAGAAACAAAGAAGCCCGCTGGGATTACATCTACGAGCAATCGCCACAAGATATTCTTGATCACTTGATTCACCGCTACGTGGAATCGTTAGTGTATCAAGGCGTGGTTGAAAGTATTGCTTGTGAACAAGCGGCACGCATGATGGCGATGCAATCGGCCACGGATAACGCAGAACAGCTTATCGATGACTTGCAACTGGCGTTCAATAAAGCCCGTCAAGCGGCCATCACGAATGAATTGACAGAAATTATTTCTGGTGCTGCGGCAGTTTAGAAAGAAATTGAGGTTTTTATTATGAGTACTGGCAAAATTGTCAAAGTAATTGGCGCTGTTGTCGATGTCGAGTTCGCGCACAACGAAGGGCCTCGAGTGTATGAAGCACTGAAGGTGCTGACCGGTAATGATACATCGCTGATGCTAGAAGTTCAGCAGCAGCTTGGTGGCGGGATTGTTCGTTGTATTGCCATGGGCACATCGGATGGTTTGAAACGTGGTATTGAGTGTGAAAGAACGAATGGGCCGATTGAAGTCCCCGTCGGAGAAGAAACGCTCGGCCGAATCATGAACGTTCTAGGAGAGCCGATTGATGAATGTGGTCCCATTGGTGAACAACTCCAATATGGCATTCACCGTGAAGCACCAAGTTATGAAGACCAAGCCAATTCTACTGCATTACTAGAAACAGGCATTAAGGTCATCGACTTGATTTGTCCGTTTGCGAAAGGTGGTAAAATTGGGTTATTTGGGGGCGCTGGTGTGGGTAAAACCGTCAATATGATGGAGCTTATCAATAACATCGCCAAAGCTCACTCGGGGCTATCCGTTTTTACTGGGGTTGGTGAGCGTACCCGTGAGGGCAACGACTTTTACTACGAAATGAAAGATGCCGGCGTGTTGGATAAAGTCGCGATGGTGTACGGACAAATGAATGAGCCACCAGGGAACCGCTTACGCGTTGCCTTGACGGGTTTAACCATTGCCGAGCGTTTTCGTGATGAAGGGCGTGACGTATTGTTGTTCATTGATAACATCTACCGTTACACATTAGCGGGGACCGAAGTATCCGCATTGCTTGGGCGTATGCCATCGGCGGTTGGGTATCAGCCAACGCTGGCAGAAGAAATGGGGGTACTACAAGAGCGTATTACCTCGACCCGTTCAGGTTCGATCACTTCTATCCAAGCGGTGTATGTGCCTGCGGATGACTTAACCGACCCATCGCCTGCGACGACGTTTGCGCACTTGGATGCCACCATCGTTTTATCCCGTAACATTGCAGCATTAGGTTTGTATCCGGCGGTTGATCCACTAGATTCGACCTCACGTCAGCTTGATCCTTTGGTGGTTGGGCAAGAGCACTATGATATTGCTCAGCGTGTACAGATGACGCTGCAACGTTATAAAGAACTGAAAGACATCATCGCCATTCTAGGTATGGATGAACTTTCAGAGGAAGACAAACGCTTGGTATCTCGTGCACGTAAAGTCGAACGTTTCTTAACTCAGCCTTATCATGTTGCGGAAGTCTTTACAGGTCAGACTGGGGTGTTTGTTCCACTCAAAGATACCTTGGTGAGCTTTAAAGGTTTACTTGATGGTGAGTATGACGATATTCCTGAACAGGCGTTTTTATACTGCGGCACGATTGATGACGTGTTAGAAAAAGCCAAAACACTGTAATGAGCAGGAGGCAACATGGCGATAGGTGTAACGAACAACACGTTCCAGTTAAGTGTAGTGAGTGCTGAACGCACCCTATATACTGGCCCTGCCCACGGTTTAGCCATCGCTGGTGCTGATGGTGAACTTGGCATTCGTCCCGGCCACTCTCCTTTGATCAGTAAGATTAAACCCGGTGTGGCACGTATTGCTGGGAGTCTTGATAAGCCAGAAGAGATTATCTATATCTCAGGGGGGTTGGTGGAAGTACAGCCGGATAGCGTGACGGTATTGGCGGACACGGCCCTGCATGGAACGGAAATTGACAAAGCACGGGCTGAAGCCGCACGTAAAACCGCCGAAGAAAATATTCGTAAAGCGGGCGGCGAGCTAAGTTTTGCTCAAGCACAAATTGAGTTAACCAAAGCGCTAGCGCAATTGCGGGCAGTCGAGCTAACCAGCCGTCAGCGTCAACGTTAGGCGATCATCGATAACCTACGAGGCGAGTGATTTAAAAGGTACACGTGAGTGTGCCTTTTTATCATTATTACCTGTAAATATGTGGGATCATGCAAGCTTCGCCTATTGCTGCTTGTCGGTCATGATGGGATTGTTTAGAATACTCGACCAAATTGTATTTATAGGTCAAAACCATGAGCAACACGGACTCAAAACCAACCCTTCCTGATCACCTTTCTGGCAACTCTCGCAGCCCATTTTTTGTCGCTGAATGTTTTGAACATCAAATCGGCATTAAGCTTAACGGTAAAGAACGCACTGACGTTGAAGAATACTGCATCAGCGAAGGTTGGGTAAAAATTCCTTCACCGAAAGCAAAAGATCGTTTTGGTAACCCGATGCTGATCACTTTGAAAGGTGAAGTTGAAGCGTTTTACAAATAAGTCCTGAATTCTCAGAACCTTGGAGACATGGAGCACTGCGTGCTCCATGTTTTTTTGCGGGAATAATGAGTCTATCCCTTTTGATAACACGCTCTGGTTAATCAATAGAATGTTCAAACTGCGCTACGCTTATTTTCTATGTAGCAACAATTTAGGCAGTGACGCCGACCGATTAGGACACAGCATGACGCTAAGACGCTTTACCTTGCAAGATGCCCATCATTTAATCACAACCATCGAATCTGAACAGCAATGTTACCTATGGAGTGGGCCAACTTACCGCTATCCTCTCGATCCGCACCAAATTGAAGCCCATTGTGCCAAGAGCAAAGTAACGCCCTATATTTTTGAACATGAGGGCGAGGCAATCGGTTATGTGGAACTCTATAAAGTGACACGCTGGCATTATCGATTATGTCGAGTATTGGTGTTTGCGCCATTTCGCTCGCAAGGTTGGAGTTTACGTATGCTTCAAGAGGCCATAGATGTCGCGTATCACGACCACCATGCCTATAAATTAAGTTTGGCGGTATTTGAACGTAATTATATTGCGCTGCGGTGCTACCGAGATTTAGGTTTTAGAGTGAGCTCGGTCGATCGCACATCTCGTACGTTTCAAAATGAAACGTGGCCTTTAGTACGCATGAAACGTGTGTTTTGGAAGCGTCGGTTAACGGAGTGGTTGAAACGTTAATAACAACCATTATTGATAGTCAGATAATACACGGATAAGTAATATAAAAGCCAATGCATATTATATGTGTCTTTCATGCGAGAAATGAATACTTTTTGTTAAGCGTTGTCATTTTTCTTGTATATAAAAATTATATTATTAACTTATTTGTTAATTAATGTTTTTATTGAAAAATTATTATTTAATATTATTATTCGCTTTCGATAAAAATTATTATTCAGGTACATAATGAAAAAGTCTATTCTACTTTTTACAATAACTTCGATATTAACGACAGCAGGTTGCGGAGCGATCATCAATGGATCGACTCAAAATATGTCAGTTCAAGTACAACCATCGACGGCAAACATTCAATTATTATCGGCTAATGGTGCGCTCATTTCCCAATCTACCGGCTCATTATTCTATGAACTCAAACGTTCTAAAGGGTTTTTCAAAGGTGCTAACTATAACTTAAAAATTTCAGCAGCAGGATATGAGCAGCAGATTGTCCCTATTTCCTCGAGCGCAAGTGGTTGGTATTTGGCTGGAAATATAGTGTTTGGTGGGTTTATTGGTTGGCTGATTGTTGATCCAGCCAACGGCGGCATGTGGGCACTGGAAGCGAAAAATGGTCAAGAGGTTGATAGCTTAAACGTCATTTTGAAAAAAGACGCGACCTATCAGCAGCTTTCTCAGGCGCAAAGAATTCAATAATTGATACGCTATGCTCGCTAAAGAAAAAATGCAATATAGAAATCCCTATATTGCATTTTTTATTTTGAGTGGTTAATGTCGTTGTTAATCATAGCGAATTAATGTCGGTTGAATAGAAAAAATAGATGACGATTACTTGCCAGATTTTGACGACGGATCATATTCCAGCATATCGTGTATTACGCTTAGAAAGTTTGCGCTTGCATCCAGAATGCTTTGGTGCGAATTACGAAGCTGAGCGTCAAAAAGAGGTATTATTTTTTGAAGAGCAAATCGCCAGCCAAACCGACACTCTCATGATTGGGGCTTTTGATGATCATCAATTACTCGGTATGTGCGGATTAATAGCGATAGATGATGAAAAGTATTTGTTAGTTGGCATGTATGTTCAATCTACTTACCGAGGCTTGGGAGCCAGTACCCAGTTAGTGCAATATGCACAAACGGTCTTGGCGGAATCGATACGAACCGCGATCGTTTTGACTGTCTACGAAGAAAATCAAGTGGCGCTCGCCTTTTATAAAAGAGTGGGTTTTTCTCACCAGTCAACGCTAGGCAATGAAATACTGATGCAGTGGGATGATGCAAATCACCCTCATTAACGGATTGGCAAAGGTGAAGGATGAAAACGGTTTTTATGCGGCGAGCTTTGCATGTGTCGCAATTTGCGCTGCCAGAATGCCAGCCGAACCCGCCGGTGGGATGTGTTTTAGTCAAGAATAACCAGATTATTGCCGAAGGCTGGACTCAAGCGGTGGGTGGTGAGCATGCAGAAGTGCAAGCGTTGAGAAATTATGCCGGAACAATGGAAGGTGTGACCGCATTTGTTACGCTAGAGCCATGTGCTTTTGTGGGGCGAACGCCGGCGTGTGCGAAGACATTGGTTGAATCGGGGATTGAGCATGTTGTCGTCGCGATACTCGATCCCGATCCTCGTAACAGCGGACAAGGCATTGCGCTTTTAAGGAGTGCGGGTGTTCACGTCGATATTGGCGTTTGCAGTGGCGAGGTTCGCGCTTTTATTTCCCCATATTTAGGACGCTCGTGATGTGTTGCAGTGGATGAGTTTAAACAATGGATAGTAATCATGAAATTTTATCAACCCAGTGCCTATCAACCCCAGTGTCAACAATGGTTTACTCACTATAAAGCGGCCATTCAAGCGTGCTTACCAGACGCTCGTATCGAACATATTGGTGCCTCGTCACTCCCGAATGCCCTATCAAAAGGCGACCTGGATATTTTTGTTGGCGTGGCGCCTGAGCAGTTGGAAGAGTGTGTCGCAACGTTAAGCGCGTTAGGCTTTTCACAAAAACGCGATACGTTACGGACCCCCGAGTTATGCATGCTAGAGGCGTTATCTGAAGACGATGTCGCGCTGCAAGTGGTCGCTAATGGTTCCGCGTATGAGGATTTTTTACTCTTTCGTGATGCACTCAGCGCCAACCCTGATTTAGTCACTCAGTACAATGCGCTAAAGCAAGCCTGTGTTGGTGTCAGTCAAGCGGAATATCGGAAGACAAAATCCATATTTATTGGGCGTGTTATTGAGCAAGCTAGGGAAAATAGCTCGCGCTAGAATTAGAAAAACAAGGAGGTGAATGGATGTACATACCCGCGAATACTCGGTTAGATGATCGGCAAGCGATCGCGCATATTATCAATGAGCACGGGTTTGGGCTGCTCATTTCATCTAGGCTTAACGCCACCCATCTGCCCATGTTGTATCAAACCTCTAAGGACGGCTTCGGTGAGCTTTACGGTCATTTTGCGAAAGCCAATCCACACAGCCGCGAGTTAGACGGTGAGCGTGTATTGGTCATATTTAATGGGCCACATGCTTACATATCGCCAGCTTGGTATGCCACTCAGCCCGCTGTGCCTACTTGGAACTATGTCGCGGTGCATTGCTATGGCACAGTGCAATTATTAGAGGAACCCGAGAATTCATTGGCTCTTGATCAATTAATTCAACGTTATGAGCCTGAATTACTTGCTGATAACGACATTATGCCGAACGAGTTTAAAACCAAATTGCGAAGTGGCATTGTCGGTTTCAAAATCGTGTTAGATGATATTCAAGCGAAAGAAAAGCTCGGCCAACACCGTAGCGAAGCTGACCAGCAAGGAGTGTATCAGGCGCTGCGACACAGCGACCATGATGGCGCACAAGCGTTGGCGGCGTATATGAAGCAACGAGAGTTAGGCACAGGAAACAGCGACGTTACATTGTGAATCCTCACGCGTGAACCGTCTCAATACAGCACATAGGACAATGCATGACCGTCATCGCACAAACCCCTAAGCCCCCGTATTATGCAGTGATTTTTACCTCAATCAGAACATCGGTTGATGAAGGTTATGCTGACATGGCCAATCGTATGGTGGAACTTGCTCAGCAAGAGCCTGGATTTTTAGGCTTTGAATCGGCGCGAGAAGAGGTGGGGATTACCGTATCTTATTGGCAAGATATGCCGTCGATTCAACGCTGGAAAGCCAATGTCGAGCATCGCGAAGCACAAAAATTAGGGCATGAAAAATGGTATGCCAGCTTTAGAACGCGCATCTGTAAAGTCGAACGAGAGTACGGCTGTGACGATAGCAGCACACAGCAAGAGTGATACGAATAAGGAGAATATCATGACAATTGAAGTGAGGCGGGCGGAGCCTGCCGATGGCCCCGGGGTGAAGGCGATTTATGAGTGCCGTAATGCTTATAGCAGCACTTTACAAATGCCATGTCCATCTGACGCAAGCTGGGCCCATCGTTTTGTGGATGTCCCAGAGAATGTTTACGCGTTTGTCGCATTGCTCGATGGCGAGATTGTCGGCAACATCGGTTTTTCGGTGTGTGATAATCCAAGACGTCGCCATGTCGGCAGTTTTGGCATGGGCGTGAAAGATACGATGCAGGGCAAAGGCGTCGGTAGCGCATTACTCGCCACCGTGGTGGATTTAGCCGATAACTGGTTAAATCTAAAACGGATTGAACTGACGGTATACACGGACAACGCAGCGGCGATTCAATTGAAGAAATTTGGTTTTATTAAGGAAGGCGAGTCCAAGGCGTTTACGTTTCGCAATGGTGAGTATGTTGATGCCTACCATATGGCGAGAGTGTTACCGTAAGTAACGATAATCGGTCACTCTCCAATAAAGTGATGACAACAGATTGAAGAGGTCGCATTTTGGACAATGTGAGTCAAGCAAGCGTCACGCTGCTGGTCGGTAAGGTGGCGTGCGGAAAAACGACGTATGCAAGAAAGCAGCAGCAAATCGATGGTAGCGTGTTTTTGTCATTAGATGAGCTTCAGTTAGCGATTTTTGGTCCGTCGCCAACCCGAGAGCAGTTGGATAATTCGTATCACGCTTGCCAAGATTACCTAAAGCGAATGGCACTGGATTTTTTGCGAAATAACGTCAATGTTTGCTTAGACTGGGGATTTTGGTCTCGAGCGTCGCGCATTGAGACGCAGCAGTACTTTCGCGAATTAGGTTATGCAGTGTCGCAAATCTACTTTGATATTCCATTAAATGTGCGATTGCAAAGAAACCACAAGCGAAACCGCAGCAATGATATTCATTCGTTCAAAATTGCAGAGCACGATATTGCGCTGTTTGATGGTTTTTTTGAAGAACCGGGTGCTGATGAAGCATTTACCGTGGTGAATCAATAGACGAAATCCAAAGACGGGATTTCATCGTCAATCAGGATGTGTGTATAGACATTGTTAACTCAGTGTTTATGCACACGTAAGCCTTTATCAATAAGGCCTTGTGTGACCACGTCTGAGAGATTTTCATCGGTAATAATCCCATCAAGCTGCTCAATATCGAGGGCGTGAAAACTCGCAATACGACCGTACTTACTCGAATCAGAGACTAAGTAATTAGTTTGTGATGCCTGGATAATGGCTTTTTTCACCAATACTTTGCCTTCGTTCGGTGTGGACAAGCCTTTTAAGCTCCATGAAGACGATGAAATAAACGCGATATCAATATTAATCCCATCAATAAAATCGGCGACTTTGCCACCGATGGTCGATTGATTTTCTCGATCGATTTTGCCACCTGTATGATAGAGAGCACATTGACTATGCGTCATAAGATAAGCAGCAATTGAGAAATCATTGGTGACCACCAGCAGATCATCACGCTCTGCGATCTGATGGGCGATAGCCAATGTGGTTGTGCCAGCATCCAGATAAATGGTGGCATCGTCATGATTGATCAGCGACGCTGCAATATGGCCGATCTGGTACTTTTCTGCGGCTTGCTGTTCTACTTTCACATCGTGTGACAATTCCGTATGCAATGCGCGCGCGAGTTGCACCCCCCCAGACACAGAAACCACTTTGCCGCACGATTCTAAGGTCACGATATCTCGTCGTACCGTCATATGTGACACACCAAGTTGCTCGGTTAATTCAGAAATGCTTAATACTTCTTGCTGTGACAAAAGTGACACTATGGTTCGTTGACGTTCTGCAGGGATCATTTTTTTACTTCTATACACTGATTTCTTTTCATATTAGCAATGTTTCATTGCGATGTGAATATCTGTGAAATTCTGTTTGTCCACCGATAGGCACGTCAGTTAACTCATCATTTGGACAGCACTGTCGATGTTTTTAACCTCATTTTTCACACCGTAATGTTAAATTATGTGATTTATGGCGATAAAAATACATAATTATTAACATATAATCACAAATAACAGTCAAGGATTAACATTTTTTGTGAATTATCTATTGAAAAGGCAGTGATGATATGAGCGACGTTCAATCTATTGGAATTATCGGATTAGGCTCGATGGGAATGGGAGCGGCTAAATCTTGTGTGCGGGCAGGGTTGGATGTGTATGGTTTTGACTTAAATGGCCAAGCGCTTGAAGAGTTGAGCCGCTATGGCGCAAAAGCTGTCTCCACCAATGCGGCCGACTATGCCGATGAGCTTGATGCAGTTTTATTGTTGGTGGTGAATGCAGATCAGGTGAAGAAAGTATTATTTGCCAGTGGCTTAGCTAGCTCACTGCGTCCTCATACCCCCGTGATGGTTTCTGCAACCATTTCTGCCGAAGATGCAAAAACAATTGAAGCAAGCTTGCTTGAGCATCAGCTTATTATGCTGGACGCGCCCGTGTCCGGCGGCGCAGCAAAAGCGCAGCTAGGTGAAATGACAGTGATGGCATCGGGAGCGCAAACGACGTTTGATACGCTGAAACCGGTTCTCAACGCAGTGGCGAGCAAGGTATATAACGTGGGATCAGCGATTGGACTTGGTGCCACCGTCAAAGTGATTCATCAACTTCTCGCGGGTGTACATATTGCTGCTGGAGCGGAAGCGATGGCGCTTGCGGCCAAGGCGAACATTCCTTTAGAGCTAATGTATGAGGTGGTGACCAATGCAGTTGGAAACTCTTGGATGTTTGAAAACCGCATGAAGCATGTGGTGGAGGGGGATTATTCGCCCAAATCGATGGTTGATATTTTTGTCAAAGACTTAAATTTGGTGGCTGAAACCGCTAACAGTTTGGATTTTCCTCTGCCGATATCGAGTACGGCATTGAATATGTTCGTTGAGGCGAGTGAGGCCGGATATGGTCAGGAAGATGACAGTGCTGTTATTAAGATATTCAAAGGCATTGATCTACCCGGTGTTGCTCGTAGCCAAACGGCCGATAAATAAGCGTAAAAAGGAAAAGCATGATGTTATTAGGAGTTATCGCTGACGATTTTACTGGCGCAACTGATATTGCTGGGTTTCTGGTCGAAAGCGGAATGCGAACCGTCCAACTCAATGGTGTTCCGACTGAACCGCTCAAGGATGATGTTGATGCCGTGGTCATTAGTTTGAAATCTCGCTCTTGTGCGTGTGACAAAGCCATCGCTGATTCAGTGGCGGCCTTACATTGGTTACAAGCTCATGGCTGTGAACAGTTTTACTTTAAATATTGCTCTACTTTCGATAGTACCGCACAAGGGAATATTGGACCTGTCACCGATGCGCTGCTCGATGAGCTCGGTGAAACCTTCACTCTAGTTTGCCCAGCACTGCCCATTAATGGTCGGACTGTCTATAACGGATATTTGTTTGTTTATCAGGACATGTTAAGCGACTCAGGTATGCAGCATCATCCAGTGACGCCAATGACAGAATCAAACGTGATGAAGATGATGAATGCACAAGCTCATGGCTCAACAGGATTGGTTAACTTTCAAGTGATTGAGCAAGGAGCTGCGGCGGTGAAAGCGCAATTGTCTGAATTGCAAAAACAAGGTCATCGTTATGCGGTTGTGGATGCCTTTAATGCCGACCACCTCTCGACGTTAGGCGAAGCGGCACAATCGATGAAGTTGGTCACGGGAGGCTCGGGGCTCGCGGCGTATTTAGCCAAAAATTGGCGAAATACTATGACTCCGGCCAGTGATGCACAAGAGATCGGTTACCCGCGTAAAGCTTCTACCGTCGTATTATCCGGCTCTTGTTCTGCAATGACCAATCAGCAGGTTGCCCATTATAAACAGTCCGCTCCTCACTTTGGCATAGAGATAGAAAGGTGTTTACACGATCAACATTATGCCAATGACGTCGCACACTGGGTGGTGGATAACCTGCATGGAGAATGGGCGCCCATGGTGTATGCCACTGCTGCGCCTAGCGAACTCAAAATGATTCAAAGCGAATACGGCACTCAAGCCGCAAGCCATGCGATTGAACAATTTTTTAGTCAACTCGCTCATATACTGCAAGAAAACGGTATTCAGAATTTTATCGTGGCGGGGGGTGAAACGTCTGGCGTAGTGACGCAAAGCCTGCAGGTGAATGGCTTTCATATTGGACCTCAAATTGCGCCCGGGGTGCCTTGGGTGAAAGCGCTGGAAAGTGAGCTCTGCTTAGCGTTGAAATCAGGTAATTTTGGCGATCGCCATTTCTTTGAAAAAGCTCAGGGGTTTTATCATGACTGAACAAGAACTTAGAGAACAAATGGTGATAGTGGCTCGCTCCATGTTTGAGCGAGGCTATGCCACGGGCGGTGCTGGCAACTTGTCATTAAAACTGCCCAGTGGTGCTTTTCTTGCCACACCAACGGGATCGTCTTTTGGCCGCTTGCAAGCAGAAAACTTGTCGGTGGTGGATATCGATGGCCAGCATATATCTGGGGATCGCCCGTCAAAAGAAGTCGCATTTCATCTCGCGATTTATCGCAACAAGCCAGAATGTAATGCCATTGTCCATCTACATTCGACACATTTAACCGCGTTATCTTGCTTGCAAGATTTAGATCCGAGTAACGCGATTAAACCGTTTACGCCTTATTTTGTGATGCGTATTGGTCAGTTACCCGTTATCCCTTATTTAAGACCCGGTGATCCGCGCATTGCCGAAGAACTCGCCAAACTCGCTAAGGACCATCGGGCTTTCTTATTAGCCAATCATGGTCCGGTGATCACGGGCAGCGATCTGCTGGATGCGGTCGATAATGCCGAAGAATTGGAAGAAACCGCCAAGTTAGTGCTGATGCTAGATGGGCATGCGATACGTTATCTCAGTGATGCTGAAATTGCTGATCTACAAGGGAGGGGGAAATAATGACTCAGTTTGTTGCAAATCTGACCATGCTGTTTACGGAAGTGCCGTTTTTACAACGTTTTGAAAGAGCCTATCACGCCGGTTTTACCGCTGTGGAATATCTGTTTCCTTACGCGTACGACGCCACTCAGTTGGCTGAACAGCTCGATAAATACGGTTTTACGCAAGCCTTATTTAATATGCCGCCAGGTGATTGGGAAGCCGGAGAGCGAGGTTTGGCCGCACTGCCTGAGCGTCAAGTCGAGTTTCAAGACAGTGTGCATACCGCGCTGCATTATGCGCTAACGTTACACTGTAAAAAAGTGCATGCCATGGCTGGGTTGCTCGATCCTACATTTAGTTATCAAGAGCATGTGGATACCTTTATTCGCAATATGCGTTTTGCCGCCGATATTTTTGCTGAGCACAACATAGATTTAATGATCGAACCTCTAAACAGCCGAGATGTGCCCGGATACTTTGTTACGCGGCAGTACGACGCCATTGAATTAATTCAACGTATTGATCGTCCGAACGTCAAACTGCAACTCGACCTTTACCATGCTCAAATCATGGAAGGGGACCTCTCGATGCTGATTGGCAATGTTGCCGAGCACATTGGCCATATTCAAATTGCCTCAGTACCGGAGCGCCATGAACCCTGTGACGGTGAGCTCAACTACTCGCATTTATTTAAAGTGTTAGAGCAGGCTGGATATGCCTCGTGGATCGGCTGTGAATATAACCCTAAACGTAGTACAGAAGACGGCCTACATTGGCTGCAACCCTACCTCTAATGCAACTAAAACAATAAAAAATGTCAGGTGCCCCAAGCTGGGTGCCTGATTAAATAACGTGAAATATAAACAGGGAGTTAGTATGAACATAGTGATTACTGGAGGCGCTGGTTTTCTTGGCACCTTATTAGCGCAATCTCTACTCAAACGCACGGATATCGAAAAAATTACCCTTGTCGATATTCAACAATCTCACTTAGTCGGTAGCGATAAGCGATTGAGCACAGTGACAACCGATATCACACAGAGCGCGAACATAAAGGAAATTGTGACGCCGGATGTGACCCATATCGTTCACTTAGCCGCGATTGTATCGAGTCATGCGGAAAACGATTTTGATTTGGGCATGCAGGTCAACCTGATGACGACGCACCAACTGCTTGAACAATGTCGCCATATTAATCCTCAGATACGTTTCGTGTTTGCGAGCTCGCTGGCGGTATTTGGCGGTAAATTACCCGATGAAATCTTACCTACAACGGCAAGGCATCCAGTGTCGAGCTACGGTTGTCAGAAAGCCATCGGTGAGCTGTTGGTGAATGACTATGCGCGCAAAGGTTATGTGGATGCGGTGGCGGTGAGGTTACCGACGATCGCGATCAGGCCTGGAAAACCTAATCAAGCAGCCAGTTCGTTTGTCAGTGGGATGATCCGTGAACCGATTCACGGGCAAGCGTCGAATTGTCCTGTCGATCCGTTACTCAAACTGTGGATTTCTAGCCCACAAAACGTGGTGCAAAATATTCAAAAAGCGTGTTTTATTGAGAGCGATGAGCTCAACGCACTCAGTGTTAGAACACTCAATTTACCGGGGATTCAGACCACACCGACCGAGATGATCGCCACTATGAATCGCGTGGTCGACCGCGATCTTTCTCATTATATTTCCTTCGAACCTGATGCCAATATTGCTCATATTGTGAGTAGCTGGCCGCAGTCTATTAATACAGCGGTTGAGCAGCAGCTTGGATTTAATGCGGACGAGAGTTTCACGCAAATCCTCCTGCACTTTTTACATACTGAGAAGCAGCCAATGGAGGCGACATTATGATACTTCCTACCTCTGTGATCGGATTAATTATTGCCGTTGCTGTTTTAGTGTATTTGGTGTTACGGACTAAAGTTCATGTGTTGTTAGCCATGCTGATCGCGGCGTGTATCGCGGGCATCATTGGTGGGCTTAGTGTGAATGATACGATGGCGACGATCAGCGCCGGATTTGGTGGAACGCTGGGTGGCATCGGGATAGTCATTGGTCTTGGTGTGATGATGGGGGCGATTCTTGAAACCTCTGGGGCTGGAGAGTCGATTGCTTACCATTTCATTAAATGGCTTGGGAAAAAGAATGAAGAAACAGCCTTGGCGGTTACAGGCTATATCGTATCGATTCCCGTGTTTGTCGATAGTGCGTTAATCATTCTCTATCCCATTGCGAAATCGTTATCTAAATCGTCACAACGCTCGATCTTAACATTAACGGTTTCCCTAGCGGGCGGGCTCGTTGTTGCTCACCATGCGATTCCACCGACACCGGGTCCATTAGGG
>JBQGON010000054.1:0-20392 GCA_052087065.1 Vibrio sp.
CTCCTGTCAGTACTTCTCGAATTTCATCTATATTAGCTTGATCGATATTATTTAAAATATTAGAAATTTCACTTGGTCGATAAGAAATACTCCAAGGCTCTTGCGTTAACACCAGCATAAAATCGCTTATCTCTTTCGGGTAGCTTGGATAAAAATCTATACGTTCAATTTTGTCGACATGATCCAATGCTATTTGATACCGATTCTCTAAATTTTCTAAATCTATTTTTGTTATCATCTAAATTCCAATATGAACGTATAACGCCTGACATAACCGGAGACAAAAAGCGGAGCGTAGCTGTTTGGCGTCCGAGTTTATGGCATTGTTAGGTTTACATGTCCTCGACATACCATTTTTTATGAAACTCTACAAAATCTTCCATTTGCTTCTTCAGAACTCCTAAAAGACCGCCGGTCCAAGTTCCAAATGCCTTCTTTCCATCTGGAGTGTACACATGTTCGGTGAATGTGCGCATAGTATACACCGGATTTTGGTCACCATATTCCTTTCCAAGTTTCTTAAAATAACCGCCCTCAAGGCTAAACTTTGTTTTCCCATTTGACTGGAGGAGAACAGTATCAAATGACTTCTCTTTTAACTTTGAAGTGTACTGGAGAAATACCCTAAATACGTCTGCCGCACTTTTTTCTCCCGAAACATGCCGAACGTCAATTGCCAGCACTGTGGGCTGAATGTAATAGCCATAGTGCGCGCGAACGTTGATACCCGAATTTCTTGCTTCAGATTCGAGGACATCAGACAATGGTTTCGAAACATTGAAATAATTAAATAAAAAGACACTAATCGCTATAACGGATAACGCTATGACAACCTTGACTGCTTTTTTCATTGTTTACCTTCCTCAATAAAGCTGCTTTTCGCCTGCAATTCTTGTTGGATACAGGCTTCCATAATTTGATAACTTCCACCAACTGCTTGACCTACCTCGGTGCAATAGTTCTTGATTCTCGATGGAACACTCATTGAGCTTATCTTTGACTGTGCTTCGTATTCTTGTTCTCGACATGCCTTTTCGATTTGGTAACTACCACCAACCGCATCGGACACTTGCCGACAATAAGAATTGATATCAAATGCATTGGCGCTCAACGAAGCTGCTAAAGCGAAAAACATCAAAGATGTCTTCTTCATTTGGGTTCTCCTTTTGAAACCTAACGCCTTGCTAAGCTGCTGCTAACGCCATACCCAACTTACCGTAATGCGCCGTAATCACTAAACTTTTTTGAATTGAAAATGCCACGCGTTAGCGGTCGGCTTGAGAAATTTGTTATGTTGCGGGACCACTTGCACCTATCAATACTTGGAAAGGATATTTGACTTTTCTTTTTCTAGTTCACTGATTTTTTTATAAATTTCTTTAATGCGCAGTCGGTCTTTTTTACTAAGCGGTGATTGACTTGCCACAATACCACAAGCTTTTAGGGTTTCAGCGGTGTAACGGGTAAATCCTCTCAGCAATACAGAAAAGTTTTCTATATCCGACCTTCGCTCATCATGCACTCGAACGCTCATTTTTTTCCCTGAGATGCTCTGTGCAACGAACTTCTCTATATTGCTTCGATTGGTCAAATTGAGCCGAACAAAGCCTGACTTATAGGAATTTGTATACAACCTTCCTACAAATTCAATGGGATTGTTTTCATCTACTTTGACATAGATATATGCATCAGAATTTGGAGTTGCAAGAACATCATCAACACTAAAAGTCAGCATAAAATCCTTACCGCCGCTTTTCGAAACATCGCAACGAATACCAAACGAATACCCAGATCGTCCCATGAAAGTTTTCTGTCCTGAATCAAATTTATAATCCGATCCAGCCTGTCCATACGCCGAATACGTTGTTTCGTTGGTGAAATTGTCTTTGTTACTAGACGAATACCACACTTGCAACGGCTCATATGCTGCTTGTGCACCTGCGGACCAGCAAAATACCAATCCCAGAATGGTGCGAAATATGCTCATTGTTCTCCTCCCTGTCTAAATTTCTTCTCCAACGTCAACCTAGCAACATAACAGATATTAGAAAGACAACGTCTATATTTTATTGTCTATCTATATTTTACCTTCTTTTCCACTACTTTCCCCTCATCATTAACAACCAAGTATGAGAGAAGTAGGGTTTTACGTTTTCATAATCACAAAATACCGACATTGCCTGTTTAATCTATCCACAGGCATAATTTACAGTCACTGTATATTAAACAGCATTGGTATTTTTATGAAGTCGCCTTTTTTAACCAGCCTAAAAGAGTTCATGTTGGCGCGACATTAAACTCGGCAAAACCATTCAAACCAACACAAATTCGTGCATGTGCATTATATCATTTCCTAGGCACGTTATTCTGGCTGCGGTACGGATTACTGATTGATCTTACCGCACTTTCATTAATACTTTTATGGCAAACCGTGCAACTAAAGCAATGTATCCACAAGGCCTGCGCGATGTCTTCCTCTATTTATGCGTCACCTTAGAAGCGCTTAAAAATGCAAAAGGTCAATCGTCGATGATTACATACAAAAGCGGAGAGAACAGTATACGTTCGAGTGTGGGTGAGAGTCAGTTAGGTCTGCCCCATGCTACCGCCATACCTTGCCAGTAACAAAGCACATGAATAACAATCGATTGCATAAATTTATATCAAAAATAGCGCAGGATTCCTATGCGAAATCAGACAAAAATAAAAATTGATGAGAAAAGTTGTTGAGAAAACGAGATGTGAGGAATATATGCAACAGAGCATACTCGCTAAGGCGGTAATGGGTTTAGGATTATGGGGAATAAAGTATAGACGTAAGAAATCACGCTTGCATGAGCGTGGGAATATAAAAAGAAAATAGAATGGAGAAACAAGAGATTGGAGCGGGCAGCGGGAATCGAACCCGCATCATCAGCTTGGAAGGCTGAGGTAATAGCCATTATACGATGCCCGCTTTGGTGCGCATCGAGGCGATGGAGTTAATATGCCACCTCTTTAGGAAAAAGAAAACTCTTTTTTGATGATTTCATGCTATTTGTACAGTAAATAATCAATTAAAGATCAGATGGTTATATATACACCGCTTTTATATAGCCGATTTGGAATCAAGTCACAATAATACTGTGCAGTGAATAAAAAGGCAGCGACGTTGCTCGCTACCTTTCACAGACTTTACTCTCGTTGAGCCTCAATCGATGCGAGGCGTATTTTCCGCAAAGTATTCGTGCGAATCGGCATTGGTAATGGCCTTCGCTGGGTTAGAACGGGCCAATTGACGTGCGTTATATTGACCATACGCGACATCGTCCGTACCCCCATTGACGGTAAAGTGGCTCATTTCATGAACTAATGTTCCAGCCTTAGAATCCGTGCCTGTGGTTGGCGCGTTCCAAAATGCCCCACACAAATGAATATGATAAGGCTGATTCGGATACACATAAGCGAAGGCAGACGCATAGTCAGGATCGCAGCCACAATCTGCAGTCACGGTCTTATTCACCAGCGCATCAGTGATGCGATAAAAATGCTGAGTCACCGTTGCATAACGGCTGCTACTGTACGTGCCAAACCATTGAGCATAGCGACGAGATGCGCTCCCATTGTCGTAGTAATCCAGCAAGTAGTTATAAGCGCTGGACGAGATAGACTGCGCCGCTTGTACTGCCCCACTGATGGATGCTCGTTGGCTATTGGAACAATTTCCGACATAGTCAATACCGCTTTTCGCTTGAATGGCTTGCGCTATTTTTGACTCAGCGAGTGCCGCGAACTTTGGGTCAATCCCTGCCACATAAAAATTCACGTCATTAGAAGATAAGCTCTGTGGACCTTGCGCAGCCGCACTTTTCGCTTGATACGGCTGTTTGATCAAATTTAAGGCGCTGACATCAAACTGTACATTGTAGGTTCCTGCTGTGGTCATATCGTAATACGCCGATAAATCCACCGTGTGAGTCACCGTTTTTCCTGCTCCTATCGCTAAGTAGTCCGCATCTGTAGGGCTTGGGCGTTTGACGATAGGACCAGTATAATCAACCTTCTGTCCGTTCACGCTGACATCGAACGCATCACTGTTAAGCTTATCATTTTTCAGTAAAAACCAATCTAATACTTTAACATTGTGACTGCTCTGGTTGGTGATCGTTACTTTGACTTTCACATCACTGTTCTCGCCATACGAGGCATGCAACGGAGTGACATTCACACTCAATGCAGAATCCGCATACGCCATTGAAGAGCTCAGCCCTAACGCGATCGCCACCCAAAGTGGTGTCTTTTTGTTCATGTTATTCTTCCTCTTTCCTTGATAATAAACATTGACTACTCACCAACAGATTTTATCTATTGATACATTTCATTGTTTAATATTGTAAGAAAATGTAAAGAATAAAGCGTTACAGCGAGCCGACTTCGTTCGCTTATGGAATACAGCTTATATTAATGCACGAATTAACTAATAGAATATGCAATTAAAATCATAACGAATAGCATTCTTAACCGATTCACACTCGGCAATACTCACCCATGTAGAAGCGAGAAACGTCACGGATTGCATACCAGCGGTTAGATTAATTGCATCGATATTGCCGCGGACTCACACCAAACCAACGACGAAATGCACGAGAAAACGCACTGGTTTCTGAATAGCCAAGTAATAATCCCATTTCGGTGATCGGTAAATGAGATTGTTGCAAGTAATGAGACGCTAAATCACGTCTCACATTCTCTAATAGCTGGCGATAACTGACGTGCTCGGCTTTTAAACGACGCTGTAACGTCAATCGGCTCATCCCCATGCTATCTGCAATGTTGTCTAACTCTGGCTCACCCTCCACTAAATGAGTTTGAATATGTGCTCTGACTTGCTCTGATAACGATTGGGCGGTTTGAGACACATTTAAGCGCTGCAACGCTTCGGTCATCAAAGACAGTAACATGGGATCCGCATTGGGCATGACGCGCGTTAAATACGCTTTTTCAATCACGACCGAATTGAACGGCTGACTAAAATAGACGGGCGCATCAAAGACTTTACAGTGCTCATGCCAGCTCTCGGGGCTGGCGTGCTCAAAATGCACCATACGAGGAGCAAAAGCCTTTCCTGCACCTTGCCGAACCAGATTGACGATCATCCCCATGGTCAACTCCGCATCTTGCCGACGAACGACAATGCCGCCATGGCGAATTTGATAATCCACCCGCACCGCATCGCCAAGATCCACCAATTGCATGAAGGTGTCATGCTGATGCCAATGAAAGGCGTTCACGACATTCACTAGTGCCTGATGTACGGTCGCCGAGCACAATCCAATGTAGCCAATCAATCCCAAATGCTGTGGCATGAACTGCTGACCGTAATATAAGCCGAAATGATCGCACTCTGTTTGCTGCGCAGCTTGCTCAAGCACTTGACAATAATGCGTTAATTTAAGGCTGGAAGTCGGCTGAGTCAGGATCTCTGGATTCACACCGCTGCGACCCAAAATACGGTCAATATCACCGCCCTGCTGAGTAATAAAGGTCGACAGTCCGGTTGCGGCCGCGGCAAGTACACCTTGGTTACCCACAGAGTGCTGAGTAAGCGCCTGCATTGCCGAATGATTGTGTACGCTCAACATGTCCATATTCGTGATCCTTCATCAACGTTCGTACAGAAGGTTCCTATCAAGCAAAAATCGCTCCACGACCAAACGGCCTATTGGGCCTTCAGTATATGATGATGTGCACTACAATCGCCCATAATGATGCGTGTTTGCACAAACTATGGGCAATGCTAGCGAGGCTCGGCATGTCAGGCTCTTATCCTACCGCCTCAAGTGCCTTGGCATGAATACGTAAGTAGTCCTGACACAAACGAACCGTTTCTGCGACCCAGTGCTCGCCGAGGCTCTGTGCCATTTCCGTTTGTTGATGAGAGCCGACCCACGCGAGCAATTGGATGCGACGCTGCATCACCATCACGGGCAAAATATCGAGATCCCGTTGGGACAAGGGACGAACCTTCTGGTAGCCACGCAACACACTGCTCATCCACTCTTCAGCGTTCTCATGGTGCTCGTAAAAGCTTATTGCGGCGGCAATGTCATGCATGAACCACCCTTCGCCGCAATCATCGAAGTCTATTGCACGCGTCATACCATGATGAAACAGCAAGTTAGTGAGTCGTAAATCGGCATGAATTAAGCCATAGGTTTGGCTCTCTTTGCCATAATGTTGGACATGGAACGCAATGTTGTCCACAGCACGCTGTACCGTCTCAATATCGGCCGGCGATAAGCCGGATACCTTTCTCCAATGCCCCCAATGACCATGCTCACCCACCATCGATGAGTGGTCCCATTGCAAACGCTTAAACCATGCCGGTCTCGGCCAATGAATACTGTGCAAATGCAAACGCGCCATGATTTCACCCAACGGTTCAAACTGTTCAGGTTCGATGTCCGTTGTGGGCATGCTTCCCTCAATCCAACGAAATAACACGGCAAAACGTCGGTCTTGGTCACTGACCTCAATGGGTTGTACCTGAATGCCGTTTTTATCCGCGACGGGCATCGGAACGACGAACCCTTGTTGCTCTAGCGCGGCGAGCCAAGCTAGCTCGCTTTGAATGTTGATCGCATCATGATAATCAGGACGATGAATACGCAAGGCAAACTGCTCTCGCTCTGTGCTCACTTTGAAGGTCGCGTTTTCAGAGCGGCAGATTAATGTTGCCGTGCCTTGATGTTCCGGTAGATAGCGCGTTAACACATCATTGGCCATGGCAATCATCTCATCATCGGTTAATGTATCGTATTGTTCCATCTCCATAAGGTCATCCTTGTCAGTCATCAGCGTTGTCGCCAGCATGCCGCAACTTAATCACACCGCGCTTGACCAGACATTACCTTTACGCCATCCCCCTTGCTGTAATCGGGTAACTGTTGATAAAACTTGTCTTCAAAACACGGATACGGTGTTGTACGGTCAAGTTTTTTATTGTGACGTCACGCAAGATAGAGTCATTCACCGTGAAGAGGCCGAGACACTGTTCGCCTTATTCATCCCACGCATCACGGTATGCTTTTTCGCTATTAAAGACCGGAGGATTTATGGTCGTACGCTCTACCATTATGGACACCAATAGTTTTCGTCCCGAACACGCCAGTGAGCTTGATGAGGCGACTCGCGAACTGACCGCGAAACGCGAGCGGTTACTGGGCGAGTCTTACCGTTTGTTCTACCGGCGGCCTGTGCATTTGGTCAAAGGCCTGGGCCAATATCTCTGGGATGCGAACGGCGATAAATACCTCGACGTCTACAATAACGTTGCCAGTATTGGCCACTGTCACCCCGCGGTGATCGCCGCAGTCAATGAACAAATGCAAAGCCTGAATACTCATACCCGTTATTTGCACGAGCGAATACTGTCTTACAGCGAAGAGCTGCTGGAGACGATGCCAAGCGAGATCAACAAAGCCATGTATATGTGCACCGGGTCTGAGGCAAATGATCTGGCGATGCGTATCGCTCACGCGTATTCCGGCGGAACAGGAATCATCGTCTCACAAGAAGCCTATCACGGTACCAGTGCGCTGACCTCGGGCGCTTCACCAGCACTGGGCTCCGGTCAACCGTTATCCCCGCACACAGGGCTTCTCGCTTCGCCGGATCATTATCGCTTAGCAGGCCAAGATGTTGGGGTTTGGTTGGCGGATAGAATGCAGGAGAAAATCGATGAAATGGCGGCGAATGGTATTCAATTCGCTGGTTTTATGGCCGATTCCATTTTTTCTTCGGATGGTGTACTGCCTGGTAACGCTGGCTTTTTAAAACCTGCCATTGATGTGGTTCATAAAAACGGTGGGATTTTTATTGCCGATGAAGTGCAACCTGGTTTTGCACGCACTGGTGAGGCGTTCTGGGGGTTTGCTCGTCATGGCGTTATCCCCGATGTCGTGACCACTGGCAAACCCATGGGCAATGGGATTCCTGTCTCAGGTTTATTTGCCAAACAAGAGGTTCTGGCAGCATTCAGTGATCAGATTCCTTATTTCAATACGTTTGGTGGCAACCCAGTGGCTATGGCGGCAGCACAAGCGGTATTAAATGTGATTAAAGAAGAAGGACTGCAAGCACACAGTGCCCAAGTGGGACAACAGCTATTAAATGAATTAAAAGGACTACAAGAGAAATACGACTGTATTGGCGATGTACGGGGCGCGGGATTATTTATAGGCTTCGAGTTGGTCACCGATAAAGAATCCAAAACACCGAACAAAGCACTCGCGTTGGATTTAATTGAAAAATTGCGCGAACGAAAAGTGCTGACCTCTGTTGCTGGGCCGCATGGTAATGTTTTGAAGTTGCGCCCACCCTTGGCCTTTCAAGCGCACGATATCGACTGGTTAGTCGGCGCGCTTGATGACGCTTTACACATGATGCTATGACGATTTTTTAGCCACAGACAATAAAATAAGAAGATAAGGTTGTCGCCTTATCTTCTGTTATTTCTTTAGCCTTCCAGTGTCATTTTTTCATCGTTGTTATGTGACTCATCGGAATTCATCTCCGGCTCCGAATATTCTGCCAATTTATTAATAGAATAGTTCACATACATAAAGCTAAATAATAACGTCCAAATAATATTCATTTTAAAATCATCAATATTGAGTGTGTCATGAGCATATTTCTGAATGGCATCTCTGGCACTAAAAGACCACACCAAATACAAAATACCGCTAATCATTGTGATCACTAAATTTAGAATCGATGAAGCCGCATCGTACTCCGTCAGCAATACACTACTTAGCCCAGTACACGCGGCTAAACCGATCACTAACCCATCTGAAGCGACCTTATATTGAGTAATATTTTCAATAACTTTGGTATTACGGTAAAGGTATAACAGCGGATAAATGCCAAATGTACACATGGTCAACAAGACAATATGAACAGTGTGAGTATCAATTTGCTTTTGTAAGTCACTAGCGTGAGACATTGTTATTTTTCCTATTATCAATAGCTATTATTTGTAAGTATGAAATTTAAAGGCGTCATATTGGCATATTTACTATGCTGCTGCCAGAGACAGGAAAACGATAAAAATTTTTATGAACCTATGTCACCAAAACGTCATCATATCGTGTATTTTTTATTAATTTATTCCTTTTGTTTTATGGCCCAATCGATATAGGCTCATTGCTGATACAGCCTTTGCAATATACGTCTCAGTTATCGTAAGATGAAATATGTTACGTTGGTTTTCTAACCATTCATTTGAATAAGCACAGCGAAGGAGTGCGTCAATGGAATATCGTCAACTGGGCCATTCAGGCCTACGTATTTCGGCTTTTACTCTCGGCACCATGACTTACGGCGGGCAAGGTAAGTTTGCTAATGTGGGCGACGGTGGTGTCGATGTAGCAAAACGACAAATCGACATGTGTATTGATGCGGGGATTAACATTCTCGATACTGCAGATATCTACTCAGACGGCGCATCAGAAGAGATCTTAGGCAAAGCATTACAAGGTCGACAAGATCAAATGTTGCTCGCAACAAAAGCTCGTTTCCCTACCGGCCCCGGTCCAAACCAAGGTGGCAATTCTCGCTACCATATCATTGAGGCCTGTGAAGCGTCACTTAAACGACTTGGCCGCGATCATATTGACTTGTACCACATTCACGAGTGGGATGGCTGGACTCCAGTGGAAGAAACGTTAGAAGCCATGGATCGTTTAATCCGTGACGGTAAAGTGCGCTATTACGGTGTGTCCAACTACGCGGGTTGGCAGCTTATGAAAACGCTAGGCAGTGCCGCAGAAAATCATTACTTACGCCCGATCAGTCAACAAATTCATTACACGTTACAAGCTCGTGAAGCGGAATATGAGTTATTGCCGATTGCCAACGATCAAGGCGTCGGCGTTATGGTATGGAGCCCGCTCGCGGGAGGATTGCTATCTGGTAAGTTCCGCCGTGATAATCAAACACCGCAAGATTCACGTCATCTACAGGGTTGGAAAGAGCCACCAGTATCGGATACCGACAAACTTTACGACATTGTCGATGAACTTGTCGCCATCGGGGAAAACCATGGGGTCTCAGCTGCGCAAGTCTCATTAGCTTGGTTGCTCACTCGCCCTACGATCAGTTCAGTAGTGATCGGAGCGCGTACCGATGAACAGCTAAAAGATAACTTAGCCGCGGCCGACTTAACGTTAACTAACGATGAGTTGCAGCGTTTAGAAAAAGTGAGTCGTCCACCCCTGCTATACCCTTACTGGCATCAAGCAATGACCGCCTCGGATCGCTTAGGCGCATCCGATTTGCAATTGTTGCAGCCCTACTTAGATGATGAGCAGTCATAATCTCAATATTTTAAATGTGACACCGTCACTAAAATAACCAAAAAAAGCGCACCGCGAGAACTGTCTCTTGGTGCGCTTTGTGTTTGTGGGAGCAGTGTTCGACTACTTCCCCCAATAATAATCGGTAATAAAAAAGGAGAGCTTGCGCTCTCCTTTTAATTAAACCTGTAAAACTACTTCTAATTAAAGAGCAGCTTT
The DNA here is from genome assembly GCA_052087065.1 of Vibrio sp. Lineage (GTDB taxonomy): Bacteria > Pseudomonadota > Gammaproteobacteria > Enterobacterales > Vibrionaceae > Vibrio. The sequence continues at coordinate 10,554 of JBQGON010000054.1, forward strand.
CGCTTTTTCAACAAGTACTGTAAATGCAGCTTTGTCGAATACCGCGATGTCTGCAAGAATCTTACGATCGATTTCGATAGATGCTTTTTTCAGACCGTTGATAAGACGGCTGTAAGACAGACCGTTTTGACGAGACGCAGCATTGATACGAGCAATCCAAAGTTGACGGAATTGACGTTTCTTGTTACGACGGTCACGGTAAGCGTATTGACCAGCTTTAGTAACTGCTTGGAAAGCTACACGATAAACACGTGAACGTGCTCCGTAGTAACCTTTAGCTTGATTAAGAACTTTCTTATGACGTGCACGAGCTTGTACACCACGTTTTACGCGAGGCATTATGCTTCTCCTAAACTAAACGAATTAAATAACTAAAAAGAATTAAGCGTACGGTAGACAACGTACAATGCCAGCCACTTCACATTTTGGAAGGATAGCATTTGGACGAAGCTGACGCTTGTTCTTAGTAGTACGCTTAGTCAGGATGTGACGTTTAGTAGCGTGCTTAAATTTGAAGCCACCAGCAGTTTTCTTAAAACGCTTAGCAGCACCTTTGTTGGTTTTCATCTTAGGCATGATGAATAACTCCGCATTGTAATAGTTAATAACACGTAATCAAGGCGAACAAAACCGACCGCTAAAGCGGACGGTTTTATTACTTGTAAAGCCGTTAATTACTTCTTCTTAGGGGCAATCACCATAATCATCTGGCGGCCTTCTATACGCGACGGGAAAGATTCTACTACAGAAATATCTGCCGTGTCTTCTTTAATTCGGTTTAGAAGGTCCACACCGATGTTTTGGTGAGCCATTTCGCGGCCACGGAAGCGAATTGTTACCTTCACTTTGTTGCCGTCTTCAAGGAAACGGGTCAGGTTGCGTAGTTTTACCTGATAGTCTCCAATATCAGTACCAGGACGGAATTTTACTTCCTTAATCTGGATCTGTTTTTGTTTTTTCTTCTGATCTTTTGAAGCCTTGCTCTTCTCGAAGAGGAACTTGCCATAGTCCATCACTCGACAGACTGGCGGCTCGGCGTTAGGGCTGATCTCTACGAGATCCAAACCAGCTTCTTCAGCTGTAGCTACTGCTTCTTGAATCGACACGATACCTACAGACTCGCCGTCTACGCCAGTTAAACGAACTTCACGAACGCCACGAATCTCACCGTTTAAACGGTGCTGGTTTTGTTTGGCCGGCAATTGGCCACGTCTTCCGCCTTTAATAGTTTATTCCTCCAGATTAAGCTTACGGCTAGCAATCTCAGATTGGATATGTTCAATAAAGTCATCCAATTTAAATTTACCAAGATCCTTACCTTTACGAGTACGTACTGCTATTTCACCGGCTTCCATTTCTTGGTCACCACATACCAGCATGTACGGAACACGTTTTAAAGTGTGTTCACGGATTTTAAAGCCTATTTTTTCATTTCTCAAGTCTGCTTTCACACGAATTCCACATTTACGCAGTTTTTTCGCGACTTCTTGAGCGTAATCAGACTGTTTGTCCGTAATATTCAGCACAACGGCTTGTTCAGGCGACAACCATGTTGGGAAGAAGCCAGCGTATTCTTCGATCAAAATACCGATGAAACGCTCAAGTGAACCAAGGATTGCGCGGTGAATCATGACAGGAACCAAACGCTCGTTGTTCTCACCTACGAAAGTCGCACCTAAGCGGCCTGGTAAGTTGAAATCAAGCTGAACAGTACCACATTGCCATGCGCGATCTAAACAGTCATATAAAGTAAATTCAATTTTAGGTCCGTAGAATGCGCCTTCACCCTCTTGAATGTCAAATGGAATATCCATTGATTCAAGGGATTTGATCAGATCCGCTTCGGATTTATCCCAAATGTCATCACTCCCCACACGTTGTTCTGGACGTGTAGACAGTTTTACTGCGATGTTATCAAAACCAAAGGTTTGATACGTATCGTAAACCATTTTAATGCATGATGTCACTTCTTGTTGAATTTGTTCTTCAGTACAGAAGATATGAGCATCATCTTGTGTAAAGCCACGAACACGCATAATGCCGTGCAGTGAGCCTGATGGTTCGTTACGGTGACATGAGCCAAACTCCGCCATACGTAACGGTAAATCACGGTACGACTTCAAGCCTTGGTTAAAGATTTGCACATGTCCAGGGCAGTTCATTGGTTTGATGGCGTATTCACGATTTTCTGACGATGTGGTAAACATCGCATCGGAATATTTGTCCCAGTGACCAGAACGCTCCCATAACACGCGGTCCATCATCAATGGGCCTTTCACTTCTTCGTAATCGTATTCTACCAATTTGCTACGAACAAATTGCTCAAGATCGCGGAAGATAGACCAACCATTATGATGCCAGAATACCATACCTGGTGCTTCTTGCTGCATATGGAATAAATCAAGCTGTTTGCCTAATTTACGATGGTCACGCTTCGCCGCTTCTTCAAGACGAGTTAAGTGTGCTTTCAGCGCTTTTTTATCATGAAAAGCGGTGCCGTAAATACGTTGCAGCATTTTGTTATCACTGTTACCGCGCCAGTAGGCACCCGCGACGTTTAACAGTTTGAAGTTCTGACAAAAGCCCATGTGCGGTACATGAGGACCACGACACATATCGACGTATTCAAGATGATGGTACAAGCCAGGGCGATCATCGCGTGCGACGTTCTCATCCAAGATTTCCATTTTGTATGGTTCACCTCGAGACTCAAAGGTATCACGTGCTTCCTGCCAGCTCACTTTCTTTTTGACGACTTCATATTTGGTTTTTGCTAGCTCTTTCATGCGAGCTTCGACTTTTTCTAAATCGTCTTGAGATAAAGAATGCTCTAAGTCGATGTCGTAGTAAAAACCACTATCGATGGTCGGACCGATCGCCATTTTTGCATCTGGGAAAAGCTGCTTAAGCGCATGACCCAATAAGTGGGCACATGAGTGACGAACGATTTCTAAACCATCGGTTTCATCTTTGGCTGTGATGATTTCAAGACTGGCATCGTGCTCAATCAAATCACACGCATCGACACGCTCACCATTCACACGGCCAGCGATCGTTGCTTTCGCAAGACCAGGACCAATAGATTGAGCAACATCGAGAGTAGAAACTGGGTTATCAAATTGACGCTGACTGCCGTCAGGAAGAGTAATTGTAGGCATTTTATATCCTTACAGTGGTGTTGCACACCAAGCAACACTTGTGGGTGAATGTTGTGTTATTCAGCAATGTAAACAAAACACATAAGACAATGTCAAACAAATTTATGGACAAATACGGATGCCCCTGCTTAAGCCGACGCGATTATTCTAAAGCAATCCCCTGAAATGACAACCCATTTGTCGTTGACGCCACCTGCAACGAGGCTTGCGGCGAGTTCTCTTATCCTGAAACACAGGCAGACAAATACTAATGAAAATTGTTCTCATTGAGTTTTTAACTGATTATCGCTATAGTATTCCATCCTTTCCTGTTATCTAATTAGACGAGTCCATTGTTATGTCAAAAGCCCCTCTACGCCGTCCAAGCTTTGCGCTTACCGTTATCGCAACAGAGCGCATTTCACCAAACTATCAACGAATTCAACTTCAAGGTGACAGCATTGCGCACTTTGACGCAGAGTGCATCGGTGGCTATATCAAACTGCAGTTCACACCACAAGGCAGCACCGATTTAAGTACATTAGATGACTCGGTTCGCCCTGTTTTGAGAACGTACACCATTCGTGATTTTGATCCTCAGTCGCATATCCTGACGTTGGATTTTGTTCGTCATGAGGTTAAAGACCCTTGCTGCGGGTTTGCCGCGCGCTGGGCATTGGAGTGCCAAGTCGGCGATAGCATCCAAATTGCCGGTCCTGGTAAAAGCCCAGGTATCAACACCTCTGGTGATTGGTTCTTTTTAGTGGCAGACATGACCGCCCTTCCCGCCTTGAGCGCACAATTAACCGCCCTTCCTGCCGATGCGCAAGGCTATGCCGTTATTGAAGTCGCGGATGCGAATGATGCCCAAACACTGACAGCCCCCGAAGGCATGGACATCATTTGGCATGTGGCAGGCCAAGGAACAGAGTTAGTGGATGCGGTAAAAGCTCTGACGTGGCGCGCGGGTCAATGCGCGGTTTGGTGCGCGTGTGAATTCGACGCAATGCGGGCGTTCCGCCAGTATTTCCGTCAGCAACAGGATATTGACCGCGACTACATATACATCAGTAGTTACTGGAAAAATGGGGTCACTGAAGAGGGGCACAAAGTGATAAAACGCGAAGATAACGAAGTCCAAGCGTTTTCTTTCGCTTGAGCATGATATTGCCATGAATGAACGTGTCAGGGCAGCCATAAGCAACCGCGCAGCTCACGCTAGTCGGGGTGATGCATCAAGCCGACCCTGTCAGTGCGGGCGATTGAAGGTGACAGGGCTCATGTGCCCGTCTCTGGTACTCAAACCGTATTATTGTGCCTCGCCGCACACGATAATCGCGTCATGGCGCCAATATTCAATGTCGGCTCGAACAAATGTCTGCTGTTCATCTCGATATTGACGCGTCACCACCAGCGCAGGTGTACCTACTGTGGCATGCAGGTGTTGAGCACGCTCACCAGAAAGCGCCCCAACTTTGACTTGATAGTCATGCACTTGATGAGTCACTGAAAACGTCTCACGCAATTGCTCTGTCAGCGATTGCTTGACCGAGACCGTCTTCCATCCCAATACCTTGGGATGATGCAGGTAACTCAGCACATAGGCGACGGGGCGACCTTCCAAACAACGAACGCGTTCAATGCATTGTACATCGGTGAACGGTGGTAACGTCGCCATGTGTGCAATGCTTTTATCCGCCATTTGCCGAGACACACGGACGAGCCGCACCTCGGTTTGTCGGTCTTGCTGCTGTGCTAGCTCGTGAAACGGCTGCTGACTGCCTACATAATAACGAAGTGCAGGGGGCGTAATGAACCATCCACGTCGGTCTTCACGATAAATGGCCCCTTCCGCTTCCAATAGACTCAACGCTTCACGTAATGTCACGCGCGTGGTGTTAAACGACTCAGCCAGTTGACGTTCTGACGGCAATTTTTGCCGTGGCGCTAAAAGCCCAGAAGCAATTTGCTCAATAATGATATTTTTTATCGCGACATATTGCACAAGCCAGCCTTATCTTGATGACAAATGGAAATAACAGTCTGAAATTATTACTTACATGCGGGTTATAAAGCAAATAAATGGCGATGTAATTGTTCAAGATGCGTCACGTGTAGCGTAGGAGTGATCCCTTCGGGCACTGGCTCCTGATTTTCATTTAACCAACACGTATCAAATCCGATCTGCATCCCGCCAAGAATGTCGGAGTGAGGGTTATCTCCCACCATCAACACGCGCTGTTTGTCTGGGTGGCCCATCGTTTTCAGCGCATACTCGAAAATACGAGGATCCGGCTTAGCACATCCAACCGCTTCAGAACATACAATGACATCGAAGTGATCATACAAGCCATTTTTTTCGAGCCGAGCCTGCTGTAAATCAACAAATCCATTGGTCACAATGCCGAGCTTAACATGGCCTCGTAATGCCTCCAGCAGTTCTTTCGCACCCGGCAAAGGCACACAGATGTCACTCATGGCTTTGAGAAAATCTTGTTGCAACAATTGTGGGGTTGAATGGATTCGTTTTGCTAAAGGAACAAACCGTCCATATTTGAGTTGGTCGACATCAATTTCACCGTTTTGATATTTCACCCATGCTGGTTTATTGATTTTTTGGTATTCAGTAAAGTCGTCGGCGGTAAAAGTCATGCCTTTCGAGGCCAGCATGGTTTGCAGCCCACGAAAAGCATCAAAGCGGAATATCGTTTCATCGGCATCAAATAAAATCCAATCGTATTGCATGAGTTCTCCTTTGTTGGTCTCGCCTCAGTGTAATGGTTTTACTACTCGGAGGTAAGTCTTCTTCAATACACATATTGTTTCTTTAAGGTCAACAATGGTTGTTCCGACAGCGCTTTTGTTGCTAAAATGACCAGTGTAATGTCTCACATTGACGAGAGGATAGTATGTTTACGGATTTCTCCGCTATTCCGATTTTTATCGCTGTAGTTGAACTGGGCAGTTTCTCTCGAGCCGCAGAACGCTTGAATATCACTAAATCCGCGGTCAGTAAACGTATTACTCAACTTGAACAAGGATTGGGAGCGCGCTTGCTCAATCGTACCACGCGCCAAATCAGCCTCACCGAAGCGGGCGAGCGCTATTACTCTCATGTTTCCACTGCACTCAATTGGGCCCAACAGGGTGTTGAAGCCGTGGCGGAGTTACAAGGTGAGCCAAGCGGTCATCTCAGAATGAGTGTGCCGATGTCATTCGGTGTTCGACACATTGCCCCCTACATCGCTGAATTTGTACAACGTTACCCCAATGTGCATATCGATATTCAATTTGACGATCAATTCGTCGACATTGTGGCACAAGGCCTCGACATGGCGATTCGGATTGGCAATATGGAAAGTTCCACCTTAGTGGCCAAACGGTTAACGCGCTGTCGCACCGTTTTGTGTGCCTCACACGATTACCTGCAACAGCATGGCAAACCTCAACATCCTGCGCAGCTTCGCGACCATAACTGTCTGCAATATTCCTATTTTCGAGGGGGACAAAGCTGGACGTTTGTCCGCGGGAATGAGCAGGAATCGTTGATTCCCAATGGCAATATTCATGTGAACAATAGTGAAGCCATTCGACGCATGTTACTGTCTGGTTTAGGCATCGCGCAATTGCCGACCTTCATTGCTGGCGATTATATTCGTGCCAACACGTTAACCACGGTCATGCCCGATTATCAATTGCCCGAAGCGGCGGTCTATGCCGTCTATCCCGAACGCAAATATTTGCCGCAAAAAGTTCGACTCTTTATCGACTATCTAAGTGAAAAATTTGATCCCAACCAACCTTATTGGGATGACGCCGTGTTTTCTTCTCCTCATTCCCCAGAATGATACATCGAGACTTTCCAAACTCACGATGGCCCTGCTAAGGTCGTTATTCACACGTTCTATAAGATAACGTTCTCAACAACAGGAGTGACCTCATGAAAAAAGTGGCAGTAATTCTGGGCGGCTGCGGCGTTTACGATGGCAGCGAAATTCACGAAGCCGTGTTAACACTGCAAGCGATCGAACGCTACGGGGCAAGCTGGCATTGCTTTGCGCCCAATATTGAGCAAGCTGAGGTCATTAATCACCTCACCGGTGAGGTAATGCATGACAAACGTAATGTCTTAGTCGAATCTGCACGCATTGCCCGAGGCCATATCAGTGATGTCGCTGAACTGTCAGCCCAAGAGTACGATGCCATTGCGTTACCCGGTGGCTTCGGTATGGCAAAAAACGTCACCAATTTCGCCGTCAAAGGAGCCGATTGCCAACTCAATGACGATGTGGCCGCCGCTTGCCAAGATTTTGCCGCTACCGGTAAACCAGCGGGTTATATTTGTATTTCCCCGCATATCATTCCGATGATCTATCAACATGGTGTGGAAGGCACCATTGGCAATGATGAAGACACTGCAGCGGGTTATACCGCATTGGGCGGCCAACACGTCGACTGTCCCGTGGAAGATTACGTGCTCGACCAGAAAAATAACGTTCTCTCGACACCAGCGTATATGCTGGCCAACAACGTCACTGAAGCGGCGACCGGTATTGATCGTTTGATCAAAAAGCTGGTGGAATTAGCGTAGTCACCTCGCCCACCCGCCGCTGTTCACGAACTATCACAAGCGCCTCAATCGGCGCTTTTTCTTATTTTTGTTCATAATATCAACACACTATATGCTCAAAGCTGCATACGTTTTTGTGCGCTAAATTGATCATAATCAATTTGCGAGCTACATTATTTACGTGCTTCTGGGAAATTTGAGTTAGATCAATTATTTCCATTCTGGAGTCTGTCATAGTGCTTCACACAGGGGTTACCCCATCAATAAACTCTCGCTTATTTCTGTTTGGAGCTGCCTAATGACAAGTGCATTTTTTATTCCTATCTGTTAACCTAATGGGTGCCGGATGTTTAACTGACGCGGCTGATGCCATTCAATCAAAAGGATTCAAAAAAGGATTGATTGTAAGTGACGCGGTACTTAATAAAATCGGTGTCGTACAAGAAGTCGCTGACTTGCTTTCCGCTCGCGATGTTGCCACTGTGGTTTATGATGGTACTCATCCAAACCCAACCGTGACTAACGTAAATGAAGGCTTGGCGATTTTAAAAGACAATCAATGTGACTTCGTCATTTCACTGGGTGGCGGTTCGCCACATGACTGCGCGAAAGGCATTGCTTTATTAGCCTCCAATGGCGGTAAAATTGGCGATTACGAAGGCATTGACCAATCTCCTAAACCTATGCTGCCATTAATTTCGATTAATACCACAGCAGGTACCGCTTCAGAAATGACGCGCTTTTGCATTATCACCGATGAAGAACGCCACATTAAAATGGCGATTGTTGATAAGCACACTACCCCTCTTATTTCCGTCAACGATCCGAAATTGATGCTGGCGAAGCCGGCTTCGCTGACTGCCGCAACTGGGATGGATGCACTGACTCATGCGATTGAAGCCTATGTTTCAACCGCGGCGACGCCCATTACTGATGCCGTCGCCATTAAAGCCATTGAAATGATTCAAGCCAACCTACGTGAGGCCGTGAAAAACGGTCAAAACTTAGACGCTCGTGAAGCGATGGCTTATGCGCAGTTTATGGCAGGTATGGCCTTTAATAACGCGTCATTAGGGTATGTTCACGCGATGGCGCACCAACTGGGCGGTTTCTATAACCTACCACACGGTGTATGTAATGCTGTATTGCTGCCGCACGTACAACGCTATAACGCGTCAGTATCTGCTGAGCGTCTGCGCGATGTCGCGAAAGCCATGGGCGTGGATGTGGAAAACTTAACCGCAGAGCAAGGGGCGGATGCCGCAATCAATGCCATTGTTGAGTTATCAAAAGAAATTGGCATTCCGGCAGGTCTTGAAGAGCTCGGCGCGAAAATGGAAGATGTACCAACATTGGCCACCAATGCCCTAAAAGATGCATGCGCCGTGACCAATCCTCGTCAAGGTTCTCATGAAGAGGTGTGCGCTATTTTCCAAGCCGCCTTCTAATTACTGCAGGCCGTAGTGTCTCTGGTAATGAGCATGAAGCATAAAAAAAACGCCAGTATTGCACTGTAATGCCGATCAGTTAAGACTAAAATGATCGGTTGAAGGATCCATCTAACGTGTCAAAATCCGAGTGTATTCATGCACTCGGATTTTTTTATGTTTTTAAGACAAGCACTTAACCAAGTACACAAATTTTCTGCTGAACAACTTTCGGGGTTATCTGACCTACTTTCCCCTGAACTCATTTCGCAATGTTTAGAAGATACCGGAATTACCACAGTTCATAGACGAAGATTGCCTATGGAGATGATGGTATGGAGTGTCGTTGGGATGTCTTTATATCGTCACTTGTCTATGGAGAAAGTTGTGTCGAAACTGGATATCCTCCTTCCAGGTAAGAAGCCATTTGTTGCTCCAAGTGCCGTCATCCAAGCTAGACAACGGTTGGGCTCCGATGTCATGAAATCCGTTTTTACTCAAACACAGAAGATTTGGCATGATAAAACGCCTCATCCAGACTGGCATGGACTCACGCTTCATGCTGTCGACGGTGTCGTCTGGCGAACGCCAGATACGAAAGAAAACGGTGAGACATTCAGTCGGACTCGGAATCAAAAGTGCTCGTCCGAATATCCTCAAGTGCGCATAGTCTGCCACATGGAGCTGACTAGTCATCTTCTAAAT
>JBQGON010000055.1:0-20112 GCA_052087065.1 Vibrio sp.
TGATAATGTCGGATTACAAGATTTAGCACGATTGGATTTCTCCCAATCTATTGCGATTAATCCTAAGCAGCCTGCTGTATTTAATATGTTAGGGGTATTTTATACAGGGGTGAATAAACACGATGCCGCTTATGATGCGTTTGATTCGGCGCTTGACTTAGATCCGAATAACGCTTTTGCACTGCGTAATCGTGCGGTCGCGTTATATTACGGTGAACGCCCTGAACTAGGCTTAGAGGATATGGCTAAACTTGCTAAGCAACAACCTCACGATCCGTTTAACGCGCTCTGGGTTTACTTTATGCAGTATGAGCAAGATCCTCAACACGCGAAAAAGGAATTGCTGAATGAATACAGCGTTCACAATGATCAATGGGGATGGAACCTTGTGGCCCTTACTTTAGGTGAAGTGTCCGAAGAGCAGGTATTAAAGTCTATTCTCGATTCTACCCATGATAATGAATTACTCGCTCATCGATTAACCGAAACCTATTTTTACCTTGGTAAACGTTATCAGTTAAAAGGGCAATATGCTCATGCTTTATCATTGTTTAAATTAGCCATTTCTCTCAATGTCCATGAATATGTTGAATATCGCTATTCATTTTTAGAGCTTGAAAATATTTATAAGTATTTACGTAGCAGCCATGCGGCAGAACAGTCGGCTAAAAATGGTCAATAAAAGACGATTGGCACTGATGACAAGCGACTCGTTAGAGTCGCTTTCTTTTTGGTACGAAACCTGATTAGTACTAAACCTATAATTGTTACTTTATGAGGCATTTCTTGCCTTGATAGAGAGGCTATTTCGCTGATGAATCAGTGGGATTATTACTATCTGGATACCATTTATACAGCCGATGATAACGATTCCCTTGATGATATGATCGCAATACTAGCGACAGACAGGCGAGTCATTGAGCGTTATATTGATAAATTATCGCAGCAAGGTTATGTCTGTGTCTGAGCAAGGTCGCTTTGGAGTTACTTATTTAGTTCAATTCAACCAAAACTCGCAAATGATCGCCGGGTACATGCGCTGATGGCACTAGAAATGACGGCGAATATAAGTGATGAAGAAGCGTTCTTACTCGATACATTACTTTAAGCATCTAATTGCGACGCTCAACACGTAATACTCGCGTTTATCGTGCTCAATGTTGCGGGGGAGAGCGCTTTTTTTTCTGATGTTGAATAAATAACTCTTCAATATCTTCTTTAGGCTGAGGTCGATGATAAAAGAAGCCTTGTATCGTATCACAGTTCAATTGTGTTAATAATGTGGCTTGCTCTTGGGTTTCAATCCCTTCCGCGACGAGCTCTAAATCTAACGATTTACCCAAATTAATAATATTCTCTATCACCGTAATTTGTTTAGGATATTGTTTTATATCATTAATAAAACCCCGATCTATTTTTAATTCATCGATAGGGAAGCGCGCTAGATAGGCGAGTGAAGAGTAACCGGTCCCAAAATCATCAATCGACAAAGCGAACCCCATGTTTTTTATCGCCCTTAACATCTCTTGGGTATGCTGGCTATTGCTCATCACAGCGCTTTCAGTTAATTCAAAGGTTATACTACTGGGTGAAATCCCCGTCGAATTAAGCTGGCGTTCAAGAAACTCCAACAGTTCATGGTTACCAAATTGTTCAGGTGATAAGTTAATGGCCACGCGTCCGGGTAAAATATTTTTTATCTTCCAGCGTTTGACGGTATTAAATACTTCACGAATGATGACTCTGCCGAGGTGATCAATCAACCCGGATTTTTCTGCCACTGGTATAAATGAGCCAAGGCTAATATAACCTTCTACTGGATGTTTCCAACGAACTAGAGCTTCAGCGCCGTTAATTTCTAATGTCTTGGCATTAACTTTGGGTTGGTACCATACATCAAGGCCATTTTTTTGTAGGGCTTTTTGCAGTTCAATTTCTAACCATAAACGAGCTCTTGCAGCTTTATTCATGTCAGAGTTATATGTTACCAGCCGATTACGTCCGCGCTCCTTCGCTTCAAACATCGCCGTATCAGCATTTTGCAGTAATGTGCGAGAGTTCACCCCATTGTCAGGATAAACCACACTACCAATCGAGCAAGACATTCGCTTGCTAAAATATTGCAGATCAAATGGCTGATTAATCAGGGTAATGACGCGGTCTGACAGCATTTCTGCGGCATGTGTATATTCAGGGTTGGGCCAAATAATCGCAAATTCATCAGCGCCAAGGTGACCCAGTACTCCATGTTTGGGTAAAATTCGTTTAAGGCGAGTCGAGATTTCTCGAATGACTTTATCACCGATATGGTGTCCCAATGAATCATTCACGCTTTTAAAGTTATCCAAATCAATATATAGCATCAATAATGGAGTTTCGTTATGAATGAATTGCTCAAGGCGTCGAGTAAAACCGAAGCGATTAACCAGTCCGCTTAATGGATCAATATGAATATTGGAGCTGAGTTGATGTGTATTCGGTTTCTCCTCCTGATCCATGCTCGTTTCTTTCAATAGCACGATATAGGACTGTTCACCCCATAGCTGAGTCGAGGTTGATGAGATGGAGAGTACGCGTTGTGTGGCGCAGCGAAAATTGGTTTGGCAAAGTCTTGGTGAAACGGCATTCTCTAAAAATGATTGGGGTAAGGGGGTATTCGAATTAGGTAGGCTAAATAAAGCAGACAGTCTTTCACCTAATAGATAGTGAGTATCATTAAATCCAAGAAGTTGCACGGCCTTTGCGTTAGCGGATAATATCGTATTATTCTCGATGAGTAATAGACCATCATTAATCAAGGTTGATAATGCAAAGAATTTATTTTCCGCTTCATGTAATGACTGCAGTAGTTGTTTTTGTTCTGTGGTATCACAGGCTTGGAAAAGAATATGCTGAACATCGCCTTCTTGGGCTAAAGGCGTAATTGAGAACCGTATCGTGATAGCGTACCCATGGCGGTATAGATCAACTTCGCCTTCATTCGAGTCACCGTTAAAAGCGAGACGATAATAAGGGAGTAATGCTTTATAGTACGATACACCGAAAGTATCGCTATCGTTCGATTTATTCAAATCCGCTGCACAGAAACCAGATAGCTCTGCATAACGTTCATTCACTATATGATAGCGATGGTGCTTGTCTAAAATAGCAAAAAAGAACGTGCTGTTTGCTGCGAGTTTTGTAAATCCGTATTGCAAATTGTCCGATAATGTTTGCTCAGGCATGAAATCCTTACCAACTTTTCCGATTGCTATTTATTCGTAATCCAATAAATAGTGTTGCATATTGATGTGCTTGTATTGTGTTTTGATACAGGGCATTTCGGTACAACGTGGTTTCAAACTTCCTGTGAACCAGATGTTCGTCATTCTCGGCTTCACATGGGCTGAAGTATTGAAGTATGTCACCCACTTTACGATCTTCAATTTATAATCAGAGAGTTATTTTTACATAGAAAACTCAGGATTGACAGGTGGTAATATAGATTACGTTGATAATTAATGAGAACAATTTAGCTTTTTAATATAAAAATCATGAAAATAAACTTTTATTTTGGCTAAATATTCTAATACCAGAGCACATTTTCCACTCACCATACCATTACGGTGACAAGACAAATGAGGTTATCATCATAACAATAAGTTCGTTATCAGGGAAAAGTACGATAACTTTACGGTGTGCTTGTTGCCACGTTCGTCACTGACAAATACACTACACCAACATCGGTTGATTTTGATGTGCATATAATAGATTGCTTTGCCTATGACATAATTTAAGGCATAAAGCGGAGTCTACACTCATTCTCTTTTAGAGGTAACGAATGCTAATACGTACCGAAGCTCCAGCGGATATTCTCTTTGTCGAGCAGCTACTGACATCAGTGTTTCCATCGGGTGATGAACTTTCTTGGGTGACAGCATTACGCGAAAATGGACGTCGCACGCTGTCGCTGGTGGCGTGTACCGACGAAGGGGAGCACATCGGTTATATTCTATTTAGTCCCTTAGTCATTGATGGCGAGGATAGCCACTGGCAAGTGATGTCGCTGGTAGGTATTGATGAGAATTTTCGCCAGCAAGGTGTGGCGAGTGAGCTGGTCAAAGAAGGCTTAACGACATTAGTTGAATTGGGGTATCCTGGCTGCGTTGTTGCCGACCCATCATCATTTTGGCAGAAACTCGGGTTTCGTGCTCTATCACGAGAGCCAGCGGGAAAAATACAATTGTTTAGTTTTGATGCTCATCAACTTCCAGATGGTAAGCTCTCCTATGGCACGGAATTGTATGGTTTGAGCTTAACATCCATGAGGTAAACACATCCGCTCTACTTGAGTGGTTGGAGCAATGTTTGCTAGCATAGTCGTCTACTCTAAATAGAACATATATTATGTCACAATTGTTTGGTTCATATTTACATGAAATGGGAATACAGTCTTGGGATCTTATCCATCCTGAACGGCTGCAAGGTGTACAGAGTGCAAAGCAGAAAGTGCCTCAACAATATTGTCTAGTTTTAGTGACTGATAGAGCCTTAAGTAGAGAAGATTTACCATTTTTTGAGCGTATCCTCTCAACATTTAATGTGGCATTACCGGATGTTTGTCGTGTAAACCCAATTCAGTTTTCTGACATCGAGTTTTCTGAGCATCTCCAATGGGTGTGGTTTGCGGGTTGTCACGCTCAAGAGCACACTGTGGCCAAGCAATTGACGTCACCGTATATCCATGAGATTGACGGTAACACCCAACATCGCCGAGCCCTATGGCAGCAAATTTGTACACAGAGAGGTGAATGATGACGGTTCGCATTGTTGCCTTTAGTGATGAGTATATCGATGATATTTGGGCGATAGAACAAACAGCACACGCGCACCCTTGGCAAATGATGTCGGTGTTTGCTTGGCAAAGCCCGCTGCAATGTAATCGAGTCCTACTCGTCGAAGGCAAAGTCGCTGGTTATTATTACGCGCAAAATGTAGTGGGTGATATTTCTTTACTCAATATTGCGATTGATCCTTTGCAACAAGGGCAAGGATTAGGCGCACAATTGTTACAGGCGTTAATCGGTTACGCTCATCAAGAGCAGGCCGAACATATTTTTCTTGAAGTCCGAGAAAGTAATTCCTCCGCCATTCATTTATATCGTAAATTAGGTTTTATTGAGCAAGGCAAGCGCAAAGACTATTATCCGACCGATATGGGGAGAGAGTCAGCGGTACTTATGTCTTATACATCACCTTCAGATGATGAGTGTGATGGATAGCTAATTTGATTAAAGCGCTCTCTCAATACGTGTTCGGGGAGCGGTTTGTCAAAGAAGTAACCTTGAAAATGTTCACACTTCATATTCAGTAGTGTTTCTAACTCTTGTTTAGTTTCTACTCCCTCCGCAATCACATCAATGTTGAGTCGCTGAGCAGTGATTAACATCGTATCAACAATAGCTTGCGCGTTACTACTTTCATGAAGATTGCTCACAAAAGAACGATCGATTTTGAGCCCGTTAATATCGAGATATTTCAAGTAACGTAATGAAGAATAACCTGTGCCAAAATCATCAATCGAAAAATAAATGCCGGATTGTTTTAATTGACTCATTTTATCTCGCGCACCGTCAATATTATCGAGTAACAGGTTTTCGGTAATTTCCAGTTCGATATGTTGACCAGAAATATGCGCAGCATTTAAAGCGGATTCAACTAACTCGACAAAGTTCTCTTGTGCAAATTGAAGAGGGCTCACATTGATGGCTAATCGTTGAAAATAGTTTGGTAATACATCATCAGCGCGCCACTGTGCGTATTGATTGCAGGCTGTTTGCAGTATCCAGTGACCAATATTAATGATTTGTCCGGTTTCTTCTGCAACGGGCATAAATGTTGCGGGAGACAGCAAGCCACGTGTCGGATGGTGCCAGCGTACGAGTGCTTCCACCCCAATGATGTGATGATTCTTATCGACTTGCGGTTGATAGTATAGTTCAAGCTGTTGACGCTCAATGGCGTCATGTAGGTCTTTCTCTATATCCATAAACTCTGCAATTTTTGCCTGCATATCAGGCAAATAAAACTGATAAGGTTGGCGGCTTCTTTTGGCGCGGAATAATGCTGTATCGGCTTGACGTAATACATCAATGTTACTTTGCGCTGTCTCATCAGGAAATATCGTGATTCCAATACTGGCTGTGCAATACAACTGATGAGTACCAATGGTGTACAAGCGAGATAAATCGGCTAAGAGATCGTTGACAATATGATCCACTTTAGTCTTATCGTAAGCGGGAAGGAGTATGGCAAATTCGTCACCGCCAATCCGAGCCACGGTATAGTTGTAATGCGCCCAAGCTTCCAATCTCTGACCGACGGCAATTAAAAGTTTGTCGCCGACGTTATGTCCAAGCGACTCATTAATGGCTTTGAAACGATTTAAATTGAGGTAAAACAACGCACCCATTGTATCGTTTTGTATGCTCCTATCTAACCATTGTTTGAGTATTTTCATGAGCATACTACGATTTTTGAGTTGCGTTAATGCATCATAGTAAGCCAAATGATTGAGCTTTTCGACGGCATCTTCACGCTCTTTCCATAGTACGTAGAACGTTTGAGCGAGCTCTTTGAGTTCATTATTTCCTTGTTGTAATGAATGGGGGAGTGAGGTTTTGTTATTTTGCAAATTGCCGACCCAGTGGATTAATTGGACGATAGGGCGTGACAGTTTCAAGTAGAAAAAAACCAATAATATCGCAGTAAGCAAGCACGTGCGAAATAAATCAAACAGCAGCCACTGATAATGCTTTTTGATAAAAATATCGGTAATTTCACTGGCTTGAATCGTAAGGCTGAGCTTGCCGACGATGGCATTGCCGTCTGGTTGATGTAAAAGGGTTGAAAAGACCATTGAATCGCGCACGAGATATTGAGTTAGCCACCGATTAAAGTAAGAAGTCTTTGCTGCCGGACGGTCTTTGGCAAATAACGTATCACCAAAATCATCGATTAAACGAACATGTTTAATCGCGGAGTCGGCCATTAGATTAGCAATAATTTGTTCGGCGAGTATAGGGTTGAGTCGATACGCGGCTTCGCTAGCAGCATTATAGTTTTGCATTAGCGTTAAATGGTAATGATCCGTAATCCGACTTTGTTCGTTTTTGAGATCAATCAACGTGTGCTTTACGCTAAATATCATCCCAAGACACATGGAAACGATGAATACGGTCAACGCTTGTTTGGCTGCAAGTGACTGTCTGGTTTTTATATTTGCCATAAGCCTTTTTAATTTCCGCATCGACATAAAAATTATAGATGATAAAACCGAATTCGCTGGTACGTTTGAGTTTTATTTGTCTGACAAATGCCTTTCAGTTGCTCAAAAGACGATTATAGGGGAAAATACGCGGTAAATTTGAACCGAAGACTTAGCTTGCTCAGGCACTCTAGGTCGCAAAAAAGATTGGTTTCACATGTCGAACAGTGTATTAGTTAGCGAAGTCGCCAAGCGCCGTACTTTCGCGATCATTTCTCACCCTGATGCGGGTAAAACAACGATTACTGAAAAAGTTCTGTTATTCGGACACGCGATTCAAACCGCTGGCTCAGTAAAAGGGCGTGGTTCGAGTAATCATGCTAAATCCGACTGGATGGATATGGAAAAAGAACGTGGGATTTCGGTAACCACCTCTGTGATGCAATTCCCATATCACAATTGCCTTGTCAACTTGCTCGATACTCCTGGACACGAGGATTTTTCTGAAGATACCTATCGTACTTTGACGGCGGTCGACTCGTGTCTGATGGTGATTGATGCGGCAAAGGGTGTCGAAGATCGAACGCGTAAATTAATGGAAGTCACTCGCTTACGTGATACGCCAATCATCACTTTCATGAACAAACTTGACCGTGATATTCGTGACCCAATGGAATTGCTAGACGAAGTTGAAACAGAGCTTGGGATGATGTGCGCCCCCGTGTCATGGCCGATTGGCTGTGGTAAAGAGTTTAAAGGGGTGTATCACATTCATCGTAATGAAGCGATTTTGTACTCGACAGGACAAGGGCACACCATTCAGGAAGAAAGAATTGTTAAAGGACTGGATAATCCAGAGCTTGATGATGCGATTGGTGCCGAACTGGCGACACAATTACGAGAAGAGCTTGAATTGGTCATGGGGGCGTCGAATGAGTTCGATAAAGAACTGTTTCTGTCCGGTGAATTGACGCCAGTTTTCTTCGGTACTGCATTAGGTAACTTTGGTGTCGACCATATGCTTGATGGCTTAACCGAATGGGCGCCAGCCCCTAAGCCGCGTGAGACGAATGAACGTAAAGTTGAAGCGACCGAAGATAAATTCAGTGGTTTTGTATTTAAGATTCAGGCCAACATGGATCCAAAACACCGTGACCGTATTGCGTTTATGCGTATTGTCTCTGGTACGTATAAGCAAGGCATGAAAATGACCCATGTTCGTACCGGTAAGCAAGTGAGTATTTCCGATGCAGTGACTTTCATGGCGGGCGATCGTGCACGCGCGGAAGAAGCGATTGCGGGGGATATCATCGGGCTGCATAACCACGGTACGATCCAGATTGGTGATACCTTTACTCAAGGTGAGAATCACAAATTTGCCGGTATTCCTAACTTCGCACCTGAGCTCTTCCGTCGTATTCGATTGCGTGATCCTCTAAAGCAAAAACAATTGCTCAAAGGTTTGGTTCAATTGTCGGAAGAAGGCGCCGTGCAGGTATTCCGTCCGTTACAAAACAATGACTTGATTGTTGGCGCGGTGGGTGTGCTGCAGTTTGACGTGGTGGTTGCTCGCTTAAAGTCTGAATACAACGTGGATGCGATGTATGAAGGGATTAACGTTGCTACCGCGCGCTGGGTTGAATGTGACGACGAGAAAAAGTTGGATGAATTCCAACGTAAAAACCAAAGTCATTTAGCATTGGATGGAAGTAATAATCTTAGCTATATTGCACCGACGATGGTGAATTTAAACTTAGCGAAAGAGCGTTTCCCTGAAGTGGATTTTCGTGCAACTCGCGAGCATTAATTTGGAATGTAGAATCAAAAAAACCGCTGAATGTTCAGCGGTTTTTTTATTGCTAATGAAGTGGTGATGATTGAGAGTTACTTCTTTTTAGCGGTTTTCTTTTTTGGCTTCGCTTTTACTTTAGCGGGATCTTTTTTCTTTTTCTTCTTAAAGACTGATTTTTTATGCATTGGACGCATGTCTTTAATAAAGCGTTCTTTGATATCTTCTTGAATATAGCGAGCGACTCGTTCAACCATCGGTTGATCGTGGGCTTCAGCTAATGAAATAGCATTGCCTTTTTTACCTGCGCGAGCAGTACGACCAATGCGATGTAAATAGATGTCGGCAGTGCGCGGCATATCAAAGTTAATCACGTGACTGATGTCTGGCACATCAAGGCCACGGGCCGCAACGTCGGTCGCTAGCAGGACATTGACTTCACCACTGCTAAAACGTGAGATCGCATTATTACGACGATCTTGCGGCATCTCACCTTGGATCCATGCACACGCGATTTCCGCTTTATCCATTTCCGCACGTAATTCAGCAAGACGCTCGCGTGTTTTGAGGAAAATGATGGTGCGTTCCGCTTGATTGATGAGGATATGTTTTAGTAGCGCTAATTTGTGTGGCATGTTGTCAGCACGATGATACCACTGGGAGATTTTTTTACGTTCACGACGTGATGGATCGGCATCAATTGTCGCAGGATCGTTCAGGAGATCCTCTGTGAACCCTTCAACGCCTTTACCTTCTAAGGTTGCAGAAAATAAGAGCGTTTGTTTACGCCAGCGACACTCGTTAGATAAGCGATCGACTGCTGGGGCAAAGCCCATATCTAACATGCGATCGGCTTCATCCAACACGAGCCATTCGATCGCGCGACAGTCAAAGCGTTCAGCTTTAATGTACTCAAGAAGGCGACCGGGAGTTGCAACCACGATATCTTGCGTGTGTGCTAAAAGATCCGCGTGTTCTTGGTATTGCACGCCACCAGTAATGGTGAAAATTTTAAAGTCCGTGTTTTTCGCTAGGGCTTTGGCTTGTTCGGTAATTTGCATCGCCAATTCGCGGGTTGGCGTTAAGATCAACACTCGTGCTGGTCCAGGCTTACGGCGTGGAAAGTCTTGCAGGTATTGCAGTGCAGGAATCACGAAGGCCGCGGTTTTTCCTGTCCCTGTTGGCGCCGATGCTAAGACATCTTTACCATCCAAGGCTTGGGGGATTGCTTCAGCTTGAATTTGAGTTGGGCGAGAAAAGCCCATTTCTTCGATTGCTTCAACAATGTTTGAGTCCAGTTCTAGGTCAGCAAAGGTTTTGATCACAGTGTCGTCTCCGCAGGGTATGGAATGCCCAGTAAAAATAAGTCGCACATTATAGGGGGATTCTGCCTCAGATCACATCTTAATTTCTACATCTTCAGATAAAAATCTCGAGTTAAGGCAGTAAATGCTTGAGTATATTGACCATTATGACGTATTACCAAGGTTTCATGTACTGTTTTCGTCGGCTGCAAAGTCAGCTCTAGCAGGATCCTCGAAGCGGATTTTTTCTCTGTCATTGCTACATAACAACATCGTTGCATGAACCATCCGTTTTCTTGTGCTGTTTGTATAAATTGTTCGCCTTCGATGGTCGGTAAAATAAATGCCGCCGTGCCGCTTGGCATCAACAGTTGGCGACATTGCTCAAGCAAGCTTTCATGAGGAAGGCTGTTGGTATGGCGCGCTTGGGCTCGCGACCTATTTTCCGAGCTTTTTCCAGCATTAAAATAAGGGGGGTTACAGATAATCCCTGAAAAAAGCGAGGAACTCTGCCAAGTCAATATATCAGCATGGTGCGAGTGTAATCGCTCTGACCAAGGAGATTGTAAAAAGTTGCATGACGCTGTGTGGTAAGCATTCACTTCTAGTTCAATGGCTTCAATATTAGCCTTGCTGTGTCGCTGCGCGCACATCATGGCTAATAAACCACTGCCAGTACCAATATCTAAAATTCGTGACTGAGAGCCTGATAACGCCCAAGCACCAAGCAATACTCCATCAGTGCTAATTGGCATACCAATCTGGTGGGGTATCTTGAGTGTAAACTTTTTAAATCTAAAGATTTTTTCGTTCATAAAGATTGATTTTTTATATTGGTTTTCCACTATTTTACAGAGATATTATCTAGATGATGACAGTAGATTAGGTAATTATATGTATTTGCTTTGGTTGAGATAATGATTCGTTTTGGTTTTTTATTCTATTTTTATCGCTTAATGGTAGTTTTTAACACTGCTTTTTAGCTTGATTTATGGATTAATGTAGCGTTTATTGCTTGGGTATTGCTTATTGTGAATGAATTCTTCATTATTCGCGCCAGATTGGGGAATGTATCGACCCAACGCTCTAAACACAATATCAAATGAATAAATAACTAAGGATTATCTGTGAATCAGCGTTTAAAATTAACAGATATTATTGCTATAGGCTTTATGCTTTTTGCGTTCTTCTTGGGCGCCGGTAATATTATTTTTCCACCGCAAGCTGGTCAATTAGCGGGGCATCACCTGCTACCTGCCATGGGTGGTTTTCTGGCGACCGCCGTTGGTCTGCCATTAGCGGGAATTATTGCTGTCGCCATTTCCGGAGGCAGTTGGGCACACCTTACCAAAGATCTGCCGATTAAAGTCTCGACGATCATTGCAAGCTTGATGTTTATCATCATAGGGCCTGCATTTGCAGCACCAAGAACCGGTTTAGTTGCCTATGAGATGGGGGTTAAACCGTTGCTTGAGAATCCGAGTGCGACAACCTTAGCGATTTATTCCGTGGTGTTCTTTGCGGTCGCTATGTTCTTTGCTTGGTCTCAAGGCAAGTTGATCGATATGATCGGCAAGTTGCTCACTCCAGTTTTGTTTATTTGTTTAGCGATTTTAGCCGTTGCTGTCTTTGTTGACCCGCAAGGTGGGCTCATGGCCGCTCAGAAGCAATACGCAGGCGCACCGT
Organism: Vibrio sp.; assembly: GCA_052087065.1. Taxonomy (GTDB): domain Bacteria; phylum Pseudomonadota; class Gammaproteobacteria; order Enterobacterales; family Vibrionaceae; genus Vibrio. The sequence goes on from JBQGON010000055.1 coordinate 12,026, forward strand.
TTACGACGGGGTTCTTTGAAGGCTATAACACTATGGATACGTTTGCCTCTTTGATGTTTGGTATCTTAGTGGTAGAAGGCTTACGTAGCAAAGGTATCACCAATAAGAAAGCGACAACCAAATATCTTATTAGTGCGGCATTTATTGCCGCCGGCGGTTTAGCTTTTGTATACATTTCATTGTTTTATCTTGGTGCTACCAGCTCGACAATTGCCAGCGGTGCCGCTAACGGTGGTGATATTTTAAGTCTCTACACGCAAGCGCTATTTGGCGCCTATGGTCAGGTTGTTTTATCGATCATTGTTACCTTGGCATGTCTGACGACCGCGATTGGCTTATTATCCGCAGTCTCTGAGTATTTCAGTAGTATTAGCCGCTTGTCGTATCATCAATGGGTGATCATTACAGGTGTTGTTTGCGCGATTGTGGCCAATGTTGGTTTGAATCAGTTAATTTCAATCTCTATTCCAGTCTTGTTTGCGTTGTATCCTGTGGCGATTGCATTGGTGGCGTTAGCATTTATCCGTCGCTATTTACCAAACCCAGTATTGGCTTATCGTTTGGTTTTACTCGTTGCCTTTATTTTTGCACTGTTTGATGCGGCAAAAGTCTCTGGGTTAGATGTTTCATGGCTGAGTTTTCTGCCATTATTTAACAAAGGGTTAGGATGGTTAACTCCATCTTGCCTTGTGCTCATCGCGATGTTCTTTGTCTCCAAGCCTAGTTCAAGCCGTAATCTCGATTGAGTCTCGGTTCAAGAAAAGCAAAAGGCAGTGATTATTCACTGCCTTTTTTGTGTCTGTAATGTGAGCAAGCGTGCAACCGCTTTGAAAAGGTTTTGAGAATAACGCCCATCGATGAGTAGAATCGTTTCATCAAAGGGGATTTCGATGAATAACATGATTTTTTCCTGTATTCTGTCGCGGTTTTTCAGTAGAATTCTGCGGTTAAATTCTATTCATAAGTACTAAGTTAATATGTTTGAAATCAATCCAATTAAATATCGTCTTCAGGATGTGTCAGAGCGCACGAATATCCTGAGGGGGTACCTTTGACTATGATGCGAAGAAAGAGCGTCTAGAAGAAGTTAATGCAGAATTAGAGCAATCCGATGTTTGGAACGATCCTAAGCGAGCACAAGCGTTAGGCAAAGAACGTTCTGCATTGGAAGCAATCGTGAATACTATTGTCCAACTTGAGCAAGGTGTTGATGATGTTGAAGGGCTACTAGAGCTGGCCGTTGAAGCTGAAGATCAAGAGACCTTTGATGAAATCGAGCCCGAGTTAGCCGATTTAGAAACTCAATTAGAAAAGCTAGAGTTTCGTCGAATGTTCTCCGGTGAACAGGATGAAGCCGATTGTTATATTGATTTACAGTCAGGCTCTGGTGGGACTGAAGCGCAAGATTGGACGTCAATGTTGCTGCGTATGTACTTGCGTTGGGCTGAGGCCAAAGGCTTCAAAGCCGAAGTCATTGAAGTCTCGGCAGGCGAAGTCGCCGGTTTGAAATCGGCAACGGTACGTATTTCCGGTGAATACTCTTACGGTTGGCTTCGCACGGAAACCGGGGTTCATCGTCTTGTTCGTAAATCCCCATTCGATTCAGGTGGCCGTCGCCATACCTCGTTTGCTTCTGCATTTATTTATCCTGAGATTGATGACAACATTGAGATCGATATTAACCCCGCAGATTTGCGTATTGACGTGTACCGTGCCTCTGGTGCTGGTGGTCAGCACGTTAACACGACGGAATCTGCTGTGCGTATTACCCACTTACCAACCAACCTTGTGGTACAGTGTCAGAATGATCGCTCGCAACATAAAAACAAAGATCAAGCAATGAAACAATTGCGTGCGAAGTTGTTTGAATATGAAATGCAAAAACAGAATGCTGAAAAGCAAGCGAATGAAGATGCGAAATCTGATATAGGCTGGGGAAGTCAAATTCGTTCATACGTACTTGATGACTCACGTATTAAAGATCTCCGTACAGGTGTTGAAAACCGTAATACACAAGCGGTTCTCGATGGTGATTTAGATAAATTTATTGAAGCTAGCTTAAAATCTGGCCTTTAAACTTTTTACCGATAAAAACAGGGTACATGCAAAATGACTGATGCTGTTCATAACGAAAAGAGCGAAGCTCAACTCGAGCAAGAAGAAAATAAACTGATTGCAGAACGTCGCAGCAAGCTGGAGCACATCCGTAAGGATTCTAAAGCGAACGGCCACCCAAATGACTTTCGTCGCGACAATTTAGCCGGTGATCTTCAAAACGAATTCGGTGAAAAGACCAAGGAAGAGCTAGAAGAGTTAAACCATATCGTAGCGATTGCTGGGCGCGTTATGGCAAAACGTGGCCCCTTCATTGTTTTACAAGAAACCACAGGACGCATCCAAGCTTACGCATCAAAAGATGTGCAAAAACAGCTAAAAGAGAAATACCAAGGCTTGGATATCGGTGACATCATTGGTGTAAAAGGCGCGTTACATAAATCGGGTCGTGGTGATCTGTATGTCAATATGGCCGAATACGAGTTGTTAACCAAAGCACTGCGTCCATTGCCAGAAAAATTCCATGGTCTGACGGATCAGGAAATGCGTTATCGCCAACGTTATGTGGATCTGATTGTGAATGATGATTCGCGTCAAGCATTTATTATTCGTTCTAAGTTGGTGAGTGCCATCCGTCAATTTATGTCATCACGCGGTTATCTAGAAGTGGAAACTCCGATGATGCACTCCATTCCTGGTGGTGCAACGGCACGTCCTTTCATTACTCACCATAATGCGTTAGATATTGAAATGTATTTGCGTGTGGCCCCTGAGTTATACCTGAAACGTTTGGTTGTCGGCGGTTTTGATCGTGTGTTCGAAATCAACCGTAACTTCCGTAACGAAGGGCTATCGGTTCGTCATAATCCAGAATTCACTATGATGGAATTCTACCAAGCTTACGCTGATTACAAAGATTTGATGAACTTAACCGAAGAGATGCTCAGTCACGCAGCGCAAAGTGTATTGGGTTCTACGTCAGTACAATATGGTGACGAAGTGGTTGAGTTTGGCGGCACGTATGCACGTTTGAGCATGTTAGATGCGATTAAGCAATACAACCCAGAACATGCAGGCATTCAAGCGCTCGATAACGACAAAGTACAAGACCGTGACACTATGATTAGTATTGCAAAATCAGTCGGCGTGGAAGTGGAGTCATTCTGGACGTGTGGCCAATTGTTAGAAGAGATTTTTGGTGAAACCGCTGAACCTCAATTAATTCAGCCGACTTTCATTACAGGTTACCCAGCTGATATCTCTCCATTGGCGCGCCGTAGTGATGATAATCCATTCTTTACCGATCGTTTTGAGTTTTTCATTGGTGGTCGTGAAGTCGCCAATGGCTTCTCGGAATTGAACGACGCAGAAGATCAAGATGCTCGTTTTAAAGCTCAAGTGGCCGCAAAAGATGCCGGTGATGATGAAGCAATGTTCTATGATGCGGATTACATTACTGCACTAGAGCATGGTTTACCGCCAACGGCAGGTCAGGGAATTGGTATTGATCGTTTAGCGATGTTATTTACTAATTCACATACGATCCGTGATGTCATTTTGTTCCCAGCGATGCGTCCACAGCAATAAGTCTCGCAGGCTCATATCTCGATAAAAAACCGCCAAATAGGCGGTTTTTTTATTTATCGAATCAAATTCTAATTGTTCTAACCCAAACCATAATGAAATATTTTACGATGGATAAAAAAAAATTGGCTACTAATCTTAAAAATGAGACAGACTATAGGTAAAAGTCTGGGTATTGTAGCGGGTCTCATATGATGCCAAAAGTAACGTAGCAATTTGAGGTTAGATAAGGAAACGGGTACATGGAAACACAATTTCGTATGGATTCAAAGTCAGGTTCATTGATCCTCGTTGGAGGAACTTATGAGCCATGGCTATCAGTATTAGAACAAGCTGGCTGGAATGGGCAATTGTGCTCTGACCTTCGTAAAGCCGATGTCTTATTTAACGAGACAGGACCATGTATTGGTATTATTGATTTTAGTAATGACGAATTTAGTCTAAATGGTATCGCTAACCTAGTCAGCAATCATAAGCACGTTCGTTGGTTGGCCTTCATTCGCGAATCCCAATTATCTTCCGATACAATATGCCAATTTATCGTTAATTTTTGTATTGATTTTTTCACCGCCCCCATTCCTGATGCCCAGCTACTTAGCACCATTGGCCATCAACTGGGAATGCTAAAGCTAGAAAAAAGAGTATGGCCTCATTTTGGCAAAAATAATGGTCTTGGCTTAATTGGTGAGTCGGATATATTGAAAAAGCTGCGTGAACAAATTAAACGTATTGGACCCACCGACGTCACTATATTGATATGTGGTGAATCTGGCGTGGGGAAAGAACGTGTTGCTCGAGCCATTCACCAAACGTCTTCTCGTTCACACAAGCCGTTTATCTCGGTCAATTGTCGAGCGATGTCGGAAAAGCGTCTAGAAAGTGCGTTATTTGGTATTGATAGTGATTCTGATGATAGCATCATGTCTTTGCAAGCCAATGGCGGAACACTGTTACTGAATGATATTGTTACGTTGCCAAAGCGCCAGCAGTTAAATTTACTTAAATTTCTACAAGAAGGCTGCATCGATACCCAGCAAGGCGTCCGCGAACTTGATGTGCGTATTCTTGCGTCTAATTCTTCTGATATCGAGAAAGCGCTTTTAGCCGGTGATTTTTCTGAAGAGCTATATCATTATATCAACGTACTGCGCATTAACGTTCCGAGTTTGAAAGAACGTTCTAGTGATATTCCCGCGCTAGCTCAGTATTTTTTGCAGTTATACTCTAAAGAGTATAATGCTCGAGCGAGAAGTTTTTCTGAGGAAGCGCTTAAAGCATTATCTACCTATACGTGGCCAGGCAACATTCGTGAGTTAATGAACTTGATTAAGCGCAGTGTTTTGTTGTCAGAAACCGTGATGCTCCAAGAAAACGAGCTGGGTTTGCCAAAGCGTGTTGCGAAAAAACAAAGCCTGAAAAACATTCGCGAAAATTCAGAACGCGAAGCTTTGCTCATGGTATTGGAATCCAATGGCGGGCAAGTGTCTCATGCTGCGAAAGAATTAGGGATCTCACGCGCCACAATGTACCGCTTGTTAAATAAGCATAAATTAATTTCTGATACCCACTATACATTATAAATGCGAATTATTATTCATCACGATATATCACACTGTCGTTACTTAGAATATTAGAGATTATCTATTCAAATTATTAAGTGTTTATATTTTATATAGAGTCTTCGTCTGTTTTACGTACTAAGAATAATATATTCTTGATTTAAGTTAATAATAAGGTAATCTATGTATATCAGATAACCATCTGATATACATCTCTATTTGGACTAATTTTTTTGCTAGGAGGCACACAATGCTAATGAATATTGCTAACGCATCTGCTGTGTCGATGTCGGTTAACCCCGATACCTGTTGCGCGAAGATGGATTTCCATTAAAGCCAACAGCAAGCAAACCCACTGAATTAGTCCGTAAGCTCAACAGGCTGCGGAAAGGCAGCGTGTATTGAGATATATCTAACCCTATTTATCGTTTATTTCATTAATATGATTGTATTTATACGTTATGTAGCATAGCTATAACTGAAGATATATTGCTGCCTATTTTTCAGCTTTACTGAATCATAGGAAATAATCATGTCTCAATCTTTATATTTAAAAGCCGCGGTACTGTTAATACGTGCTGATCTTCATTTAGAAGAACGTCGTTGGCACAATAAAATACGTAAACAAGCCCATCATTTACCCTTGATGAGCGCGTATATGATGCGTGATATTGGCTTTGAACTTTCCACTCATATTGCAACTATGAATACGATGCCAGACACAGTGAAAGTACAGCGCCGTTTGTATCATATTCGCCGAATGTTATCGTCGCGAATAACGACGTAATATCATCGGGCCAGTGATTAGTATCACTGGCCCGATAAACGATTAAGGGCAAGGGTTAGAATAGAGCATCGCGATGTCGTCTATTTTTTGTAGCAGTTCATCACTCAAGATAACATCAAGACTATCGATATTTGTTTTGAGCTGCTCAAGGGATGTGGCGCCAATGATATTGCTACCGACAAAGGGTCTTTGGTTGACGAATGCTAATGCCATTTGCGCTGGATCCAAACCGTAAGCGTGTGCCAGTTCTACGTAAGCTTCAGTCGCTTGAATACCTTGTGGTGTAAAGTACCGTTTAAAACGCTCGTATAAAGAGCAGCGCGCGCCTTTTGGTTTAGCTCCATTGAGGTATTTACCGCTTAAGATACCAAAAGCCATGGGTGAATAGGCCAGTAGCTTGATATCTTCCTGATGGGTTATTTCAGACAATCCGATTTCAAATGAGCGATTCAGTAAATTATACGGGTTTTGAATCGATGCCATTTTGGGCAGGTCATGTTTGTCTGCCAGGTGCAGATAGCTCATCAAGCCCCACGGCGTTTCATTGGAAACACCGATAGCACGTACTTTTCCGACTTTGACCAAGTCATTCAGCGCTTCTAGCGTTTCGAGTAAACTGACCGTACTTTTTTCATCTGGGTAGGGATAGCTCAGGGTACCAAACGTATTGGTCACACGTTGCGGCCAATGCAATTGATAGAGATCGATATAGTCAGTTTTTAGACGGCGCAGACTATCATCAATGGCTTGGTGAATATGACGATGATCCAATGCCATATTATCGCGAATATGTGGCACATTACGCGGACCCGCCACTTTGGTGGCTAAAATAATTTTTTCGCGTTTGCCGGATTGTTCGATCCAGTTACCGATAAAGGCTTCAGTCGCTCCTTGGGTTTCTGGTTTTGGTGGGACAGGATACATTTCCGCTGTATCGATGAAATTGATTCCACGTTCTAGCGCATAATCTAGCTGTTCGAAAGCATCCGCTTGGCTATTTTGTTCACCGAAAGTCATCGTACCGAGGGCAATTTTGCTTACCTCTAAGTTTGAATTCGCGAGCTTGGTATATTGCATATTACTTCCTTGTCAGTGCGAAAAAGCAGATTGAATGAAGCTATTGCGCACATCTAATCTATCTTATTGAAGTACCTCAATGTTTATGAGGACTTTTCGAGCCTTTCTTTCACCACTATAAGCGAATCGTTGTGGTGAAAGAAATATAAACATGGTATGAATTGGATCTTTGGCACACTTAGTTTGCAATCAGTTAACGCATCACGAATCTCAACCCGCGTAATAGCGCTGTAGAATTTGCGTGGTAAATTGTGTGCGCAAGTAAAAGCCACGAGGTTGCGTCTTAATCGGCTTACCTTGCTGTCCATACGCTTCGGTTAATACTCTCCCATTTGCGGCTTTAGGTCGTAACTGCATAACTTGGCCGTGGCGGGCACTTATCTGTGCAAATTTACCTAAGACGATTAGCTCCATCAGTTCTTCCCAGTCGGCTTTCAATTGTGCGTCTTCATCGGCTGAAGGGCTCCAGAGCAAGGGGGAGCCCACACGACGCTCTGCAAGTGGTATTTCTCGCTCTCCTTGCACTGGGATCCATAAAACACGTGAGAGTTTATTTCTTACATGACTTGTTTCCCAAGTAATCCCATGTACGCCAGTCAGTGGCGCAACACAAACAAATGTCGTTTCTAACGGTAATCCTTGATGGCTGATAGGAATACTCTTAAGCTCTATGCCTAATGACTCAAAATCTTGTTGTGGTTTACTGCCGGCAGTGGCGCCAAGGTGCCACTCTAATAATTGGCCTACCCAACCTTTATCTTTACGCAGATCTGGCGGCACACTGATGCCTGCTTCTTCTGCGAGCTCGGAAAAAGTGCAGCCAGCAATATTGCGGGCACGTAGCAATAGCTCTTGTTCAGTTTGGGGTTCTGATTTCATGACTGTGAATTTACTTGAACAATAGGGAACTTAGCATTGGATCCTACACCAAACAGTGGATCGGTGCAGAAGATCTTCATTCACAATTTATCCACAGGTAATGGTGGCTGATAGTTTGTTGTGCAAAGAGCTGTATGGATAAACAG
>JBQGON010000056.1:0-19734 GCA_052087065.1 Vibrio sp.
TTCACAATTTATCCACAGGTAATGGTGGCTGATAGTTTGTTGTGCAAAGAGCTGGATGGATAAACAGGGGATGGTTGCCGATGAAAACAAGCGGTTGTATGTATTCTCCCCGATGTTTGGTTTGTATTTGTGGATAACCCAAGTTTTGATTGATCTTTGAACAGTTTTGAAAATGGTTTGATCTTTTTTTATGCGCAAAAAATCAGTCTTGTGAATTTGTATTTTAACTTTATGTTTTTGTTGTAATTAATAGGTTGATTAAAAAAGTATCAAAAGGATCTTTTTTGTTCGCTTCGATGTTTTTTTAAACGATGATCTAGCTTCTTCACACACTTATTCACAGAAAACGTGAATAAATGTGCGCTACTTCGCAAATAAATGTTGATAAGTTAATTTAGATGGTATTTTTGAAGAAATATCGTCTGTTGAGCATAAATATCGTCTGAATCACGCTCGCGCATTTGCTCCTACTGGGGATATGTGGAAAAATCAGGTTAATTGAGAATATTTTAGAGGTTTGCCAGTGATAGATGGCGATGGTTATCGACTGAATGTCGGTATCGTAATATGTAACAACCATGGTCAAGTATTCTGGGCGAAACGATACGGACAGCATTCATGGCAGTTTCCTCAGGGGGGCATCGATGATGGTGAGACGCCCGAACAAGCCATGTACAGAGAACTTTATGAGGAAGTCGGTCTAACAAAAAAAGATGTGAAAGTCATCTCCACCAGTCGTCATTGGTTAAGATACAAATTACCGAAGCGATTAGTCCGATGGGATTCACAGCCTGTGTGTATCGGCCAGAAGCAGAAGTGGTTTTTACTACGTCTTGAATGCGACGAAGCGAAAATAAACATGCAGCGCGGTATTTCACCAGAATTCGATGGTTGGCGTTGGGTAAGCTACTGGTATCCAGTGAGGCAAGTGGTTTCGTTTAAGCGGGATGTATATCGACGAACGATGAAAGAGTTTGCTGCGATTGCGATGCCGTTTAAGGAACGCCGTTCAAAAGCTCGGCGTAAACAACGAAGAGGTTAACAGTCTATTATGCTTGCTCAGCTAAGAAAGATAGTGGAACAAGTTTCAAAAGTGGATGATGTCTATGAGGCATTGTCCACTTTTGTAAAGCAAACGTGCTCAGCCATGGGAACGGATTGCTGCACTGTCTATTTAGCAAATGAGGAGCATCAACGATTAGAATTGATGGCCACTCAAGGGCTGAAGTTTAAAGGCGATAAAATCCATATTGGATTTGATGAAGGGCTGGTGGGGTTTGTCAAACGCACTGCAGAGCCCTTGAACGTTGCAGAAGCCTATAAACACCCGCATTTTAAATACTTTAAGCAACTCGGTGAGGAAGTGTATAACGCGTTTCTCGCCACTCCAATTATTCATCGTAAGCAAGTCCTCGGGATTCTTGTCGTCCAACAGAAAACACCGCGCTTGTTTAGTGAAATGGAAGTGTCATTTTTAGTCACATTGGCCGCTCAGTTAGCGGTGATTGTTACTCATGCCCAGACACAAGGCCAGTGGTTGTTATCTAAGCAACGGACTGTCAATGGTATTCCCGCCTCTTCTGGTGTGGCGATTGGTGAGTTTTGGTTTGACAATACTCAGCCAAGGTTAGCCGATGTCTGTCCGGCATCATCCGTCAATATTGATCGTGAGCAGGAGTGGCTCTCCTTAGCGATAGAGCGAGCTCTCGCTGATTTTCGTAAAATGCGTAAAAAGCTAGACAGTGAAATTCATAAAGATGCCCTGGCTATTTTTGATTTATTCACTCACTTATTAAACGATCCGATTCTTAGAAAAGATTTTAACGATCATATTCAGCAAGGCGAGCGCGCGGATTGGGCTTTGCGCCAAGTGATTGATGCGTATTCGAGCCGTTTCGCTCGAATGTCGGATGGTTATCTTAAAGAGCGAGCTCAGGACGTACGCGAGCTCGGACAGCGTTTATTGTATTTTCTTTATAATACGGAAAAACAGCAACAGCACTTAGAGAAACCGATCATCTTAGTGGTGAGAGAGCTCAGTGCGTCGTTACTTGCAACCTTGCCCAAAGATAAGCTATTAGCTGTGATCTCTTTAGAAGGTGCGGCCAATTCACATGCGGCGATTTTATCGCGAGCGTTAGGCGTACCAGCGATTGTTGGTGTTAAGATCAATCTCAATGATATCAATGGCCGACGGGGTATTGTCGATGGTTACAGTGGACGATTGTTTATTTCCCCTAATCGTCAATTATTACGAGAATATAAAACGCTAGCGAATGAAGAGCGTGCCCTGACTAAAGTGGTCAACGATCGCATTTTTGAGCCAGCTCTTACGCTCGATGGTCAGCGTATTGAGTTAATGTTAAATGCGGTCTTGAGTGGCGAAAGTCATTTAGTTCCCAATCAAGCTGTTGATGGGATTGGTTTATATCGGACGGAAATTTCTTTTCTGATGCAGCATCGTTTTCCATCGGAAGAAGAACAGGTCGCATTGTATCGTTCGGTGTTAACGGCTTATGATGACAAGCCTGTCGTGATGCGAACGCTAGATGTTGGTGGTGATAAACCACTGCCATATCTACCCATTGAAGAAGATAACCCTTTTCTTGGCTGGCGAGGTATTCGATTTACTTTGGATCATCCGGACATCTTTCTGATTCAATTGCGTTCAATGTTAAAGGCCAGTGTCGATACGCAAAATCTATCAATTATGCTACCAATGATCTCAAGTGTCAGTGAATTGGATGATGCGTTATTTTTGCTCAATCAGGCGTTTAATGATGTAAAAGTTAGCTTCCCTAGTATAACTTGGCCAAAAATTGGCATTATGCTAGAGGTTCCCTCGATGTTGTACTTGTTGCCCGATCTTGCTGACAAAATTGATTTTGTGTCGGTGGGAACCAATGATTTAACCCAATATTTATTAGCGGTCGATAGGAATAATACGCGCGTCGCCGATGTCTATGATTCCATGCATCCGGCCGTGATTCGGGCACTGAACCAAATCCAGACTTTATGTCAACAGTACCAAATCCCCGTCTGTATTTGTGGCGAGTTAGCGGGGCATCCGATGGGAGCATTATTACTCACAGGACTAGGGTTTACCTCACTGAGTATGAACCCATCGAATATTGCTCGAGTGAAGTACTTACTCCGCAACTCATCGTTCGAAGAACTGAAAAAGCTCGCACAATCTAGTTTACTTCAATCATACGGTAACGATATTTATATTATGATGCGTACATATTTTGAAGAAAACGGCTTTGCCGGATTTATCCGAGCCGGTAACAAATAGGGTTAACTGTGAGTATAGAATTGTTATGTGTGCTTCTTCTTGTCGGCGGTTGCGTGGGAGTGTTAGCTGGATTATTGGGTATTGGTGGAGGATTAGTGGTTGTCCCTGCCTTAATGTTTATCCTACCGTATGCAGGAATTTCCGAAAAAATTGTCATACAGCTTGCATTGGCGACGTCACTTGCGACTATTATCGTGACATCCGCGTCGTCGGCGTTAAGCCACTTTAAATTAGGTAATGTTGATTTCTACGCCGTAAAATGGCTGATGCCTGGTGTCGTGTTTGGTGGCTTTCTGGGAGCAACGATAGCAGAATGGATACCAAACCAGTATTTACCTAAGATATTTGGTGTCATCGTGTTTTTTCTCGCGATTAAAATGTATTTGTCGATCAATTCTCAGCCTCAAGGGGCGATGCCTGGTGCGCTGATGACCACAGTGTGGGGTAGTGGGATTGGTATTATCTCCAGTTTGGCGGGGATCGGCGGAGGCTCGCTGTCTGTCCCATTTCCTAATCGCCATGGCGTGGAAATGCGTAAGGCGGTTGGTTCTTCTTCTGTCTGCGGGTTGTTCATTGCATTATCAGGCATGATTGGCTTTATATTACATGGCTTTTCCGTCGCAGGGTTGCCCAAATACAGCATAGGTTATGTATACTTACCCGCGTTGTGCGCCATAGCGTCAACGTCGATGTTTACGACACGTATCGGTGCAAAGTTGGCCGTTCGTTTATCGACATCCACACTTAAAAAAGTGTTTTCTATTTTTCTCATGGTTGTGTCAACAAGCATGTTACTGCACTAGCAAACTATAAAAACGTAAGAGAAGCTCATTATGTCCCAAGGCTACTTTCATTTCCCTGATTTTGACCCCATTTTAGTGTCCATTGGACCTGTTTCGATTCGCTGGTACGGCTTGATGTATCTTATCGGATTTCTGTTTGCGATGTGGTTAGCCAACCGCAGAGCAGACAAACCTGGTAGCGGCTGGAATCGCGATCAAGTGTCTGATTTACTGTTTGCCGGGTTTCTTGGCGTTGTGATTGGTGGACGCATTGGCTATGTCCTATTTTATAACTTGGATTTATTCTTAGCCAACCCACTGTATTTATTTGAAGTGTGGACGGGAGGCATGTCTTTCCATGGCGGGTTACTTGGTGTGATTACCGCAATGTACTGGTACGGACGTAAACATCAACGTTCTTTCTTCAGTATTGCAGATTTTGTCGCGCCACTAGTGCCATTTGGCTTAGGCGCGGGCCGTTTGGGTAACTTCATCAATGGCGAATTATGGGGTCGTGTCACTGATGTGCCATGGGCCATGATTTTCCCTGGCGGTGGGCCACTGCCACGTCATCCGTCACAGCTTTATGAATTTTTGCTAGAAGGTGTCGTGCTACTGATTGTACTGAATGTGTTTGTCCGTAAACCACGTCCATTAGGGTCGGTCTCTGGTCTCTTTCTTGTTCTCTATGGTATATTTCGCTCTTTTGTTGAGTTCTTCCGTCAACCGGATCCGCAACTTGGGTTATTTGATGGTGTGATCTCAATGGGACAAATCTTATCAATCCCTATGATTATTATTGGCTTGTTATTGATAGTTTGGTCCTATAAACGAGGTGTCTATAAAGACAGTGTTCCCCAGAAATCAGGTGAAATGTGAAACAGTATCTAGATCTTTGCCAGAGAATTGTTGACCAAGGTCAGTGGATTGAAAATGAACGTACGGGTAAGCGTTGCCTTACGGTTATCAACGCGGATTTAAGCTACGATGTTGGAATGAATCAGTTTCCACTGGTTACTACGCGAAAAAGCTTTTGGAAGTCAGCCGTCGCTGAATTACTTGGCTATATTCGTGGCTACGACAATGCAGCAGACTTTCGTAAATTGGGAACCAAAACTTGGGATGCCAACTCCAATCTTAATGACGCTTGGCTAAACAATCCATATCGTAAAGGCGAAGATGATATGGGGCGAGTTTATGGTGTCCAAGGTCGAGCTTGGGCCAAACCCGATGGCGGTCACATTGATCAATTGCGAAAAATTGTCGATGATTTAAGCCGAGGTATTGATGATCGCGGTGAGATTCTCAACTTTTATAACCCTGGCGAATTTCATATGGGCTGCTTGCGGCCTTGTATGTACAGTCATCACTTCTCGTTATTAGGCGATACTCTGTATCTTAATAGTACGCAGCGCTCTTGTGATGTGCCGCTGGGCTTGAACTTCAATATGGTGCAAGTCTATGTCTTCTTAGCGTTAATGGCTCAAATTACAGGTCATAAACCGGGGCAGGCATACCATAAAATCGTCAACGCACATATCTATGAAGATCAGTTACCACCGATGCGTGATGTGCAGTTAAAGCGTGCACCATTAGCGGTTCCTCAATTTCATATTAACCCAGATATTAAATCTCTGGAGGATTTGGAAACGTGGGTAACACTAGAGGATTTTGACGTCACCGGGTATGAGCATCATGATCCCATACGGTATCCATTTTCTGTTTAAAAAAAGCGCCATTGTGGCGCTTTTTTATTATGCGCATGAATGCGATATTTAATCGTGTATATATGGCTCGCCCGTTTATATCAACATGAGTTTTGACCAATAAAGCAGGGACTTATCAAATGTCACATCTAAATTATAACCATTTGTATTATTTTTGGATGGTTTGCAAGCAAGGTTCAATTACTAAAGCTGCGGATGCACTTTGTTTAACGCCACAAACGGTTACCGGACAAATCAAATCATTTGAAGAGCGAATGCAAGGTAAGCTGACCAAACGCAATGGGCGTAGTATCGAGCCGACAGAGCTAGGCCAGTTGATCTATCAATATGCGGATCGCATGTTTGGTTTGAGCTACGAGATGATGGATATTGTGAATTATAGTCAGCAGGCTAATTTATTGTTCGATGTCGGCGTGGCGGATTCTCTTTCCAAGCGTTTAGTGAGTAAAATCTTGGGAACCACGTTACCTGAAGATCAGCGTATTCACTTACGGTGTTTTGAATCGACTCACGATATGCTATTGGAGCAGCTCTCTCAGCATAAGTTAGATATGATTTTATCCGACTGCCCAGTGGATTCAGGGCAAAGTCCTGGCCTGTTTAGTAAGAAACTGGGAGAAAGTAGCATGAGTCTCTTTTCCCTAACGCCGATGCGTGCGCAATCGCTCAATCAAGTGATTGAGGACTATAAAATGTTGATTCCGGGGAGTCGTACTGCCATGGGGAGAAAGGTACACCAATGGTTCGAAAGCAAAGGAATGCAACCTAATATTCTCGGAGAGTTTGATGATGCGGCATTGATGAATGCTTTTGCGCGCTATCATCCGAATACGATATTTCTTGCCCCCAATTTCTATTCGCATGAATGGGATAGCCACATACCACTACACAAAATAGAGCAAATAGAGGAACTAAAAGAGGAATATTATGTCATATTTGCCGAGCGTATGATTCAGCACCCAGCTGTAAAAAATGTGTGTCAGGCGAAATTTGAAAATTTATTTGATTAATATATTTATTGATATAAATAAATATATTAATATCAATAGCCATTATGAATAATGGGGTTAATCACTATTCAACGGTGGTGTTAATGACGTTCTAGCGTGTGTATTTGCTTTGTTCATTCACTAATATGATATCAGTATCATTCATTGTTATTGAGCGATGAACAAGATTCTGAAGAGTGTCTTCAGGTATAACAGCCTAATGAACGGAGGGATTGGAACCGTTGTCCTAAGAGGCTTTTTACTAATGAACCTACAAGAAATAGAAAAAAAATCCGCCGAAGCCGTCATCTTACTCAAAGCCATGGCGAATGAACGCCGTTTACAGATTTTATGTTCATTGCACAAGCAAGAGCTCTCTGTTGGCCAGCTTTGTGACAAATTGGCTTTGAGCCAATCGGCACTTTCTCAGCATTTAGCATGGTTAAGACGAGATGGATTAGTCGCGACTCGCAAAGAGGCTCAAACCGTTTACTACACGTTGACGTGCAAGAAGGCGCACTCAATAATGACGGTATTACATAGCTTATACTGCGATGAGTAAAGAGAAGAAATAGCGCATTAGAGACATGCGCTATTTTTTTATCTGAATTTACTTTTTTATAAGTAAAAAAAAACCGGCATACATGCCGGTTTTTATCGCTGTAGAATCAAATTTCTATTAAAGAGCTTTGATTGCCGCAGAGAAACGAGACTTATGACGAGCAGCTTTATTCTTGTGAATAAGGCCTTTAGTTGCCATACGGTCAAGGATAGGTGTTACTGCAGTGAATGCAGCAGTTGCAGCTTCTTTATCGCCTGCAGCGATAGCAGCAACAGTTTTTTTCATGTAAGTGCGCATCATTGAACGACGGCTAGCGTTGTGCTGACGACGTTTTTCAGATTGGATAGCGCGCTTCTTAGCAGATTTGCTATTTGCCAAGGGTCTAACTCCCAAAACTTTAGTTCGGTGACAATTTAAGGGACAAGAATATCCCTTATTTGCACTAAAATGTCAAATGATTTGTGCAAAAACCCGTCTGGACCAAACAAATTTGGATTCAGAAGAGCTTCGCGGTTAAGATGGCGTGGATTCTAACAGTATTTTTTTTCCAATGCTAATACTTATCTGTGCATGAGCTGACATTCTGACTGTTCTTGGCTAGATAATACGATTTTAACGGATAATTTCGAGGTTGCTGTGAGTAGACGTTTGCTCAAGTCAGGCATGATTGTAAGTGCTATGACTCTGATTTCACGGGTTTTAGGTTTGGTTAGGGATGTTGTGGTTGCTAACCTTATGGGGGCAGGGGCGAGCGCAGACGTTTTTTTCTTTGCTAATAAAATTCCCAACTTTTTACGTCGCTTATTTGCTGAAGGGGCATTTTCACAAGCTTTTGTGCCCGTGCTAACGGAATATCACGCGAGTGATGATTTGAATAAAACCCGAGAATTAATTGCCAAGGTCTCGGGAACGTTAGGGGTGCTCGTTTCCATCGTTACTTTATGTGGGGTGTTAGGATCGAGCGTGGTGACTGCGATTTTCGGCGCGGGTTGGTTTGTCGATTGGCTTCACGGTGGCCCAAGCGCTTATAAATTCGAACTGGCCAGTTTAGTGTTAAAGATTACTTTCCCATATTTATGGTTTATTACGTTTGTTGCTTTATCTGGCGCAATCTTAAATACCATGGGCAAGTTCGCGGTGTCGTCATTCACCCCAGTATTTCTCAATGTAATGATCATTGGTTCAGCGTTATTAGTCGCCCCGCATATGGCGCAACCTGAAATTGGTTTGGCATTGGGGGTCTTATCGGGTGGATTGGTGCAATTTCTCTTTCAATTGCCCTTTTTATTGAAAGCTGGGGTGCTAGTCCGGCCACAGTGGGGATGGAATGATCCTGGGGTCAAAAAAATTCGCACACTGATGATTCCGGCCTTGTTCGGTGTATCAGTCAGTCAAATTAATCTATTGTTTGATACGTTTATCGCCAGTTTTCTACAAACGGGCTCGATTAGTTGGCTTTACTACTCCGATCGTTTACTTGAGTTTCCTTTGGGTTTGTTTGGTATTGCGATCGCGACGGTTATTTTGCCAGCGCTCTCGCGTAAACATGTTGATTCAGAGCCCCTTGGTTTCTCACAAACTATGGATTGGGGCGTGCGGATGGTGACCTTGTTAGGGGTTCCGGCCATGTTAGGGCTAATGGTTTTAGCTAAGCCCATGATTATGGTGTTGTTTATGCGTGGCTCTTTTGCCCCCGAAGATGTGCATCAAGCTTCGTTATCCTTATTGGCTTATGCGGGAGGCTTGCTCAACTTCATGTTAATCAAAATATTGGCTCCAGGTTATTACTCTAGGCAAGACACCAAAACACCGGTACGTTACGGCATTATTGCAATGCTCAGTAACATGGTTCTGAATGCCATTTTTGCGTATTTTTATGGTTACATTGGCCTTGCGATTGCGACCGCGACATCTGCCTTTATTAATATGGCCCTGCTATATCAAGGACTGCATAAGCAAGGGGTATATCAAGTGACATGTAAGACGATTATTTTTATGGTGCGGTTATTTTTGGCTGGTGGCGCGATGGTGGCAGCGATACTGTGGAAATTAGATGACACCACGGTATGGTTAACATGGTCTTTTATTCAGCGTGTTGGTATGCTGCTCAGTCTTATTGCTGGTGGCGCATTGGTTTACATCGTGGTTAGCTTGGCGTTAGGCGTACGCTTAAAAGATCTAAAAACGGCGACAGATTAATGCGATTTAAGGTATAATCGGCCAGTTTTATGCATAAGCAATCAGAAAGTAGGTGTTAAACATATTCCAATGGAATTCGTTCGCGGTATACACAATATTCAACCACATCATCATGGATGTGTTGTCACTATAGGCAATTTTGACGGTGTTCATTTAGGGCATCAGCAAGTGCTACGCCAAGTTTCTCAACAAGCGAAACAGTTGAATTTGGAGTCGGTGGCGATGATTTTCGAGCCTCAGCCTCTCGAGCTTTTTGCCAAAGAGCGGGCACCTGCTCGTTTAACTCGTTTAAGAGATAAATATACCCAGCTCGATAAATTGGGTATTGATCGTCTTTTATGTGTGAATTTTAATCATCGGTTTGCTTCTTTATCAGCGGAGAGCTTTATCCGTGACTTGTTGGTTAAACGCCTCGGTGTTAAATTTCTTGTCGTGGGTGATGATTTTTGTTTTGGCCGCAATCGCGCAGGAAACTTTGCGATGCTGCAAGCCGCAGGTAAGCAATTTGGCTTTGACGTTGTCAGTACGCAAAGCTTTTGTTTAAACGATTCTCGTGTTAGCAGTACAGCGATACGACAAGCCTTAGCAAACGATGATTTCACCTCTGCTCAGCAGATGCTCGGCAGACCATTTAGCATTAGCGGTAAAGTCTCCCATGGTCGAAAGTTAGGGCGAACTATCGGGTTTCCTACCGCGAATGTGCCACTGAAACGTTGGGTATCACCAGTCAATGGTGTATACGTCGTTGAAGTTCAAGGGCTGGGACCATCACTAATCGGTGGCGTTGCAAATGTTGGTCAACGGCCAACCGTCAGTGGTGTGCGTAAACAGCTCGAAGTGCATTTATTCGATTATCATGGCAATCTATACGGTAAACAGCTTGAGGTCATTTTAAGACACAAGATCCGTGATGAAGTGAAATTTGAATCCTTCGATGCACTAAAACAACAAATTGAATTGGATGCTGATGCCGCAAGGGTGTGGTTGCGTCAGCACAAGGGTTGCTCGAACAATGAATTCGGTCAACATAATGTCTAACTTCGCCCAACACAACGGAATTAAGAATCGATGAGTGAGTATAAAGATACCCTGAATTTACCTGAAACAGGGTTTCCGATGCGCGGTAATCTGGCTAAACGTGAGCCAGAGATGCTTGAGCGTTGGTATCAAGAAGACCTTTACGGTGCGATCCGTAAAGCGAAAAAAGGCAAAAAGTCTTTTGTGTTACACGATGGCCCTCCATATGCCAACGGTGATATTCACATGGGTCACGCCCTGAATAAGATTCTTAAAGACATTATTGTTAAATCCAAAACACTCTCTGGCTTTGATGCACCTTATGTTCCGGGGTGGGATTGCCACGGGCTACCAATTGAACTGATGGTAGAGAAGAAGTTTGGCAAACCGGGTAAGAAACTGACGGCTGCTGAGTTCCGTGAAAAATGCCGTGAATACGCTGCAGGTCAAGTTGAAGGCCAAAAAGCCAGTTTTAAACGTCTTGGTATTCTCGGTGATTGGGAAAAACCATACCGCACCATGGATTTCGCAACCGAAGCCAATATCATTCGTGCACTTGGTAAAATTGCCGATAACGGCCACCTACATAAAGGCTTTAAGCCTGTGCACTGGTGTACCGACTGTGGTTCCGCGCTAGCAGAAGCTGAAGTTGAATACCAAAACAAAGTCTCACCATCGATTGATGTGCGCTTTAAGGCAGCTGACGCAGCCGCATTACTGGGTAAGTTTACTTTTGATGGTGCACAAGGTGAAGGTGATATCTCTGTTGTTATTTGGACAACCACACCTTGGACAATGCCTGCCAACCGTGCGGTTTGTATGCGTGATGATCTTGAATACGTGTTACTGCAAATCGCCGGTGATAAGCCAGAGCGTATCATTGTCGCGACAGAGCTTGCTGATGATGTAATGAAACGCGCTGGTATCACAGAGTTTCACGCACTGGGCTACGCGAAAGGCGCGGATCTGGAATTACAACAATTCCGTCATCCATACTTAGATATGAGCGTGCCCGTTGTACTTGGTGAACATGTGACCACCGAATCAGGTACTGGTGTGGTGCACACCGCTCCAGGTCATGGTCAAGAAGACTTTATGGTTGGTATGCAATACGGCCTTGAAGTGGCGAACCCTGTCGGTTCAAATGGTGTTTACCTACCAGATACAGAGCACTTTGCTGGTCAGCATGTATTTAAAGCCAACCCGAATGTTGTTGCATTGCTGCAAGAGAAAGGCGCTTTACTGCATTACGAAGAATTTGAACACAGCTATCCGCATTGTTGGCGCCATAAAACGCCGATCATTTTCCGTGCGACACCGCAGTGGTTTGTCTCAATGGACAAAAACGGTTTGCGTAAGCAAGCATTAGAAGCCATTAAAGGTGTTAAGTGGATGCCTGATTGGGGTCAAAGCCGTATCGAAGGCATGATCGAAGGACGCCCTGAATGGTGTATTTCGCGCCAACGAACTTGGGGCGTGCCAATTGCACTCTTCGTTCATAAAGAAACCGCGGAACTGCACCCTAACTCACTAGAAGTCATTGAAAAAGTGGCGAAATTAGTGGAAGAAAAAGGCATTCAAGCATGGTGGGATGTGGATACTGCAACCCTGATTGGTGATGATGCAGCACAGTACGATAAAGTTCTCGATACCTTAGATGTTTGGTTTGATTCTGGTGTTACTCACTATGCCGTGGTTGATAATCGTTCCGAGTTTGCAGGTCATGAAACGGATCTTTACCTAGAAGGGTCGGATCAGCATCGTGGCTGGTTCCAATCTTCATTGATCACCTCGGTCGCAACCAAAGCAAAAGCGCCTTACAAAGAAGTATTAACACATGGTTTTGTTGTTGATGGCGACGGTCGTAAGATGTCGAAATCTGTCGGTAACGTGGTTGCACCAAAAGATGTGACCAATAAATTAGGTGCGGACATTCTGCGTTTGTGGGTTTCTTCTACCGATTACACCGGAGAGGTAGCGGTTTCTGATGAAATCTTGAAACGAAGTGCTGATTCGTATCGTCGTATTCGTAATACAGCTCGCTTCTTCTTGGCAAACTTAAGTGGGTTTAATCCTGCGACCGATATTGTTCCAGCTGAAGAGATGGTCGCACTAGACCGTTGGGCCGTTGGGCGTGCACTAGCGGCACAAGAAGAGATCATTAAAGCGTATAATGATTACAACATGCATAATGTTGTGCAGCGCTTGATGCATTTCTGTTCGATCGAAATGGGATCATTCTACTTAGATGTTACTAAAGATCGTCAATACACGGCGAAACAAGGCAGTCATGCGCAACGTAGTTGCCAAACTGCATTGTATTACATCGTTGAAGCATTAGTGCGTTGGATGGCACCAATTATGTCGTTTACAGCCGATGAGATTTGGAACTCAATGCCAGTGAAACAAGCGAACGGTGAAGATCGTAGTCAATTTGTGTTCACTGAAGAATGGTTCGATGGTCTCTTTGGGCTTGCTGAAGGCGAAGAGTTGAATGACGAATTCTGGGGTGAAATCCAGCATATTCGTGGTTCAGTGAACAAATTGCTGGAAAATGCGCGTAACGAAAAAGTGATTGGTGGTTCTCTACAAGCACAAGTCGTCCTATTTGCTGATGATGCTATTGCTGCAGCGCTAAACAAATTGGGTAACGAACTGCGTTTTGTTTTAATTACATCTTCGGCTGTCGTTAAACCGCTGACAGAGAAAACCAATAGTGCTCAAGCAACAGATCTTGACGGTTTGTTTGTTGATGTGATTAAGATGGATGCAGAGAAGTGTGACCGCTGTTGGCACCATACGACAGATGTCGGTACCATCGAAGGTCACGAAACGATCTGTGGTCGCTGTGTGTCAAACATTGAAGGTGATGGCGAAGTTCGTCATTACGCATAAAGAAAGATACTGATATGACAAAACAAGCGCTAACGCTTAAACAATCAGGAATACGCTGGCTTGGGCTAGCGTTACTGGTCTTCATTGCCGATATTGGTATTAAATATGTTGTCATGAATACCATGAGTTATGGCTGGGAAAATCGGGTTGAGATTCTGCCGTTTTTCAATTTTGTTTACGTACATAACTTTGGTGCAGCGTTCAGTTTTTTGAGCGATCAAACCGGTTGGCAGCGATGGCTATTTAGTGCGATTGCGTTTGCCGTGGTGGCATTTTTGGTTTTCTCGATGCGTCGCGCGAATTCGAGTGATAAGTGGAGTAATATCGCTTATGCACTGATCATTGGCGGCGCGGTCGGTAATGTGTTTGACCGAATCGTTCATGGCTTTGTGATTGATTATCTCGATGTTCACTGGGCAAACTATCATTGGCCTGCTTTTAACTTAGCAGATAGCGCGATTTGTATTGGCGCCGTGATGATTGTGTTTGAAGGCTTTTTTGCCAAAAAAGACCAGTAAGCTTCCTAATTGAACAAGCCTACCTTTAAGCGCTATCCGTTGAATCGGATAGCGCTTTTTGTTAGAACCATATTGGTGTTAACTAGGCCGCCATTTCGGTATCATAATTTCCAATCAATAAGTAAGGACACAATCTTGTGAAACATATTACAGAACGTTCAGTCGTCACCCTGCATTTTGCTATTAAGCTCAGTGATGGTTCCGTTGCAGATAGCACGCATAACTTAGGTAAGCCTGCTCAGTTTGTTATTGGGGATGGCAACATCAGTGAAAACTTTGAAAAACATCTTATCGGTCTTAAGGCCGGTGATAGTCAGGCGATTGAGTTAGCGGCTAAAGATGCGTTTGGGGAACCCAATCCGGATAATATTCAACATATGGATAGAACCAAATTTATTGGGGATGCGGCTGTTGAAGTCGGAACCATCATGGCGTTTTCTGGGCCGGATGGGCAGGAATATCCGGGGGTGATTAAAGCTATCTCTGGCGAATCTGTGACGGTGGATTTTAATCATCCGCTAGCAGGACAGGATGTGACCTTTGAAGTAGATATTTTATCTGTTGAATAACTTCGCGTAGAATATCCGAGACTAATTTATCCATGAGCGAAAAAATGAAAATATTGTTAGCTAACCCACGTGGCTTTTGCGCCGGTGTTGATCGAGCCATTAGCATTGTTGAACGTGCGCTCGAGTTGTATCAGCCACCTATTTATGTTCGTCATGAAGTCGTTCACAACCGTTTTGTGGTGGAAGGTTTAAAGCAACGTGGTGCTGTGTTTGTTGAAGAGCTGGATGAGGTCCCAGATAACAATATTGTTATTTTTTCTGCTCACGGTGTGTCACAAGCAGTGCGTAAGAAAGCCAAAGATCGTGACCTTACCGTTTTTGATGCGACGTGTCCTTTGGTGACCAAAGTGCATATGGAAGTGGCACGAGCCAGTCGTAAGCATATGGAAGTGGTATTGATTGGTCATGCTGGCCATCCGGAAGTTGAAGGCACCATGGGGCAATACATGAGCACAGAAGGGGGGATGTACTTAGTTGAAACGACCGCTGATGTCGATAAGCTAGTGGATGCTGTGAAAAACCCACAGAACTTACATTACGTCAGCCAAACAACGTTGTCTGTTGATGAAACGGCCGATGTCATTGATCGCTTGCGCGAGGTTTTTCCGGATATTCAAGGCCCGCGTAAAGATGATATTTGTTATGCAACGCAAAATCGCCAAGATGCGGTAAGAATCATGGCAAGCCAAGTCGATGTTATGATTGTTGTTGGTTCGAAAAATTCATCTAACTCCACACGCTTGAAAGAATTAGCCGAGAAGCTCGGCACTCCTGGCTATTTAACTGACTGCAGTGAAGACATCCAAGAAGAATGGTTTAATGGCGTACAGCGAGTTGGCGTCACTGCTGGGGCCTCTGCGCCAGAAGATTTAGTTGATCAAATTCTACAACGCATCAAAGATTGTGGTGCGGATCATGTAGAAGAAGTGCTCGGACGCGAAGAAAATATGGTTTTTGAGGTCCCTAAAGAACTACAAATTAGACAAGTGGACTAATCTAATAGATTCTAGATTAAAAAGGCTCCTTAAGTGGAGCCTTTTTATTTCGTTATGCGCTATCTTCAGACTTAAGATAATCGCTCTTATTTGTATTAATTATGTTAACCATATTTCTTTTTGTGAGAAACGATTAACAATTGAAGCGCTTTTTAACGATATTGGTTATTTTTTTTGCAGTGTGGTTTTAGATAAAGCGATACACTAATGAGCAATGAGTTCTTTTTATTCAAGTTTTTAATAAAAATCATTAGGTAGCCCATGTTTATAGAGGCAAGATTATTGATGAAAATATTTATCGCGGTATTGGCCTTGATATTGGCTGGGTGCTCGAATCACTCTGCTGAGCCACAAGGTAAGAGTAATTGGTATCAATTAGGGGTTAAAGATGCCATCCGTGGCAATGATGAACGTTCATTTACGACACTTTCAAGTCTAAATGCGACACAGCAATCCTCCTATGAATCAGGTTATGCTGATGGGCTCGATCAATATTGTAATCCTGATCGTGCATACCAAATCGGACTGAATGGACAGGTGTATCAAGGTATTTGTGATCATACGAAATCCGGACAAAAATTTCGCTTAGAATGGCAGCGCGGCTGGCGTGACTATAATCAATAACTATTAAAAAATTCAAGGAGTGATGATGCACGGAGAATTAATTGCATTGTCGGTAGCCGGTATAGGTATCGTAGGCTTAATTTGCCAGTGGTTAGCATGGCGATTGCGTTTACCTGCGATCTTATTCTTACTAATCGCTGGTATTGTTGTTGGCCCTGTCTCAGGAGTTTTGCATCCGCAAGAATTGATGGGGGATCTGCTCTTTCCTTTAATTTCTTTAGCGGTCGCCGTGATTTTGTTTGAAGGGAGTTTGACGCTTAACTTTAAAGAAATTCGCGGAGTCAGTCATACGGTCTGGAGTATTGTCACCTTTGGCGCCTTAATTTCTTGGGGGTTGACCAGCACCGCGGCTCATTACTTAGTGGGACTGGATTGGGCGATGGCCTTTTTGTTTGGTAGTTTGACTGTCGTGACTGGACCAACTGTTATCGTGCCGCTTTTGAGAACCGTTCGACCAACGACTCGCTTAGCTAACTTTCTGCGCTGGGAAGGCATTCTCATTGATCCCTTAGGGGCGCTGTTCGTTGTCATGATCTATGAATTTTTGGTCTCGAGTAGTGAGGCGCATAGCCTACATGTACTGGCCATGATCTTGATGATCGGCTTAATTATTGGTGCTGTCTCTGGTGCGTTTGTCGCTTTGGTTTTACGCCGTCGTATGCTTCCCGTTTACTTACAGCCGTTTGCAGTTTTGAGCATTGTTTTGGGTGTGTTTTCTTTATCAAACGCGTTGGAGTCAGAGTCTGGGCTACTGACTGTGACGGTGATGGGGATGTGGTTAGCGAATGCGAAAGGCGTCAATATCCGTCATATTTTACACTTTAAAGAACATCTGACGGTATTACTGATTTCAGGGTTGTTCATTTTGCTGGCGGCACGTATCGATCCGGAGGATTTCTTGATCTTCAGTTGGGGCGCATTAGGACTCTTTGTATTAATGCAATTGGTCTCAAGACCGGTGTCAATATTTGTCACAACTATCGGCAGTAAGCTGACCTTCAAAGAAAAATTATTCCTATCTTGGGTTGCGCCGCGAGGAATCGTTGCCGCTTCTATATCCGCATTATTTGCCATTAAACTGACCAATTTAGAAGTCAGTGGCGCTAATTTATTGGTGCCGCTTACGTTTATGGTGATTATTGGCACAGTAGTGTTGCAAAGTGCGACAGCGCGTCCGATTGCGGTGTGGCTAAAAGTGGCTGAGCCAGCACCGAAAGGCTTTCTTATTATTGGTGCCAATGATATTGCTCGCCAATTAGGACAAGCGATTCGTAAATACGATTGTCGCGTGGTGGTTACAGATTCAAACTGGGACTACATCCGCCAAGCGCGCATGATGGGGTTGGAGTATTATTACGGTAATCCAAACTCTAGCCATGCGGATAATTATCTGAACTTAATTGGCATTGGACATGTGGTCGCATTAACCGCCGATAAACACTTTAATGCCATGTCTTGTATGCAGTTTTTATCAGATTTTGGTGAAACGCGTGTTTTCTGCTTACACGACAAAGTTAAGGCAGATCCCACAGATAAGCATAATGTGGCGCAGGAGTATCATGGTTTACCGTTCTTGGGTGGCGAAGTCAGCTATAAAAAACTGGCGAGCCTTATGAACCAAGGCGGAGAAATTAAGCATACTCGCCTAAGTGAGGCCTTTACGTATCAAGATTATTTATTGCAGCATAAAGATCGATACTTTTTACCGCTGTTTCTCGTGAATGCGAAAGGCCGTATTAAAATGTGCCATGATATTTCTTCGTTTGATCCACAAACGGGCGACATTGTTGTCTCTCTTATGACTGGCGGTAAATCGGCGAACGTTCAGAGTACAACAGAAAAAGATAGCGAGTAACGCGCTATCATTTGTCTGAAATTGCGCGACGTAAGAAACCCTCTGCGTTGCGCAATTTTTCATCGGCTTCTTGATAGCTAATATTAGTTAAGTGCATCAAAATGGCAGCTTTCGCATTATTGTTACTTTGTTCGAGCAACGTTTTTGCTTCTTGTTCACCACAGCCAGTTGCTTGCATTACAATTCGAGCCGCGCGAGCTTCGAGTTTTTGATTGGTGGCTTTTACATCAACCATCAAATTTTGATAGCTCTTCCCTAAACCAATCATACTGGCTGTCGTCAACATATTGAGTACCAGTTTTTGTGCCGTGCCCGATTTCAAACGGGTCGAGCCTGTTAGGGCTTCAGGACCGACGATAGGGGAAATAGCAATCTGTGCAATATCGGCAATTGGTGAGTCAGGGTTACATGATAGTGCGACGGTTTTCGCGCCAAGGCGATTAGCATAATCAATCGCACCAATCACATAAGGAGTGCGCCCACTGGCAGCAATCCCTACAAGCACATCTTTAGCCGAGAATTTAATACGTTTGAGTTCTTCTTCTCCAAGTGTTTGGGAATCTTCCGCCCCTTCTTGGGCCTTAAACATCGCGTCTTTACCACCAGCAATCAAGCCGACAACCATATCATCACTGACACTAAAGGTCGGTGGGCACTCGACCGCATCCAATACCCCCAATCGACCGCTGGTTCCCGCACCAAGATAAATGAGTCGTCCGCCATGTTTGAAAGCATGCGTAATGGCATCCACCGCTTCTGCTATATGAGACAGCTCGTGCTCGATGGCTAATGGCACTAATTTATCTTGCTGGTTAAGGCGTGATACCACATCGAGAGAGCTTAACGTATCAATGTCCATGGTATCGGGATTCCGTGTTTCAGATACCAGATGTGATAAAGCCGAAAGGAGCGCGTCGTTGGTCATAAAGGTATGTTTCCTTAAGTTAATCTGCTGTGTAAATTACGCCTAATGAAGTTGGGCGACAAGCCCCAGTTACATTCGGTAAATTACTCGGTAGGTTATGTATGCGTCGTTGCGCTAGCCAAGCAAATGCCATCGCTTCCATGAAATCACTATCGATCTCTTGTTGTGAAGTGGTTGTCACTGACCAATCAGGCAGGGCGATAGCAAGTCTTTCCAGCAGGAGTGGGTTATTGGCGCCCCCACCACAGACATATAAATGAGGGGTTACACCGAATCGGTATTGTGCGACGGCGTCGGCTAGAGTCTGTGCGGTTAATTCACATAGCGTTGTTTGAACATCTTCCGGTGCATACTGTGATGATAAAAAAGGCTGTAGCCAATCCAAATGAAAATATTCACGGCCCGTGCTTTTAGGCGCAGGCATAGCGAAGTAACGGTCTTGTTTGAGTTGCTCTAACAGTGCTGGAATCACTTGGCCTGTTTTGGCCCACTGAGCATCTGCATCATAGTGTATTCCTTGATGGCGCAGACACCACGCATCCATGAGCATATTGCCAGGCCCTGTATCATAGCCCAAGGTGGTTTGGGGGTGTAACACTGAGATATTGGCAATACCGCCGATATTGGCGACCACCGTGGTTGAATCGCGTTGCCCGAATAAACATTGATGAAATGCCGGCACTAACGGCGCCCCTTGTCCACCGAGTGCGAGATCTTTTCTTCTAAAATCAGCAACGGTCGTAATACCAGTTTTTATGGCGATCAGGTTTGCATCGCCTAAC